>CAYJNA010000047.1:0-18407 GCA_964371225.1 uncultured Desulfovibrionaceae bacterium | reverse complement strand
CGTTTTGAGCCCGCGCATGAGAACGAACAAAATCACCCCATGACAGCACAAACGGGCAGTGAAATTTTAAAAGAAACTGGGTATACTGAATTTGGTTATGCCTATTCCAATACCACTGCGGCAGGCCTTCACGGTAGCGCACAGTATGATGGTCAAGAGCCTCATGCCGGCGGTGAAAGAGAATATGCAGCTCAAGGCTTCGAAGGTTCGCCCTCTTATGATAATGAAGGGCATGCCGAAAACCGCAACCAAGATGGTGGTGCAGAGCAATCTTACCCCCCACGAGCTTACGATCAAAACCGCCCTGCCTTTGAAGAAGGCCGCCAGCGTTTTAGTCGTGAAGACAGAGATCGCAAGCGCCCCATGAAGCGCCCGCCCCTGCGTGAAACCATCATGAATATGGACAAAGACTTGCTGAAAATGCTCGCTCGTCGCTGTAATATTCTTGATAGAATGCGTAGTAAGGCTGGACAAATGGCACCCAAAGAAGAGAAAGAATTACGCGCTTCTTGGGAAAGAGCTGCCACACAAATGACCCGCGACCCGCGCATTGTGCATCAGCTTTTTGCTCTTATGCAAGAAATTATCTTCTCTGCTAAACCAGAGGCAGGCGCTGCTAAACGTACAGGCTTCAACTTGGCACCGCCACAGCTTCCTGTAGAAATTAGCATGTTTGCTCCTTTAGCCAGTCGCCGTAGCCGCCTTTTCCTTGCCCTTGCAGGAGCCTCCGGTTCCCCTTGCAGCATGAGCCCCAGTCTTTTAGATGATGCCACCATTGAATGTATCAAAATGTTCAATCAATGTGCCACTTCTTTAGCATGGGATGACAAAGGTACGCTTATCTCCCGTGCTGGCGGAGGTTTATCCTTACCTGATAAAGTTATTTATGTGGGTGATGATATACTCAACTTCTTCCTACTCTTGGGGCATTATGTTAGCCAAAATACCCGCGCCAAGTTTACCGGAGAAAGCAGTTTAAAAGAAGCAGACCTCACTGCCGTGCGTTCCTTCTTACCCCAATTGGGTGCGCGTTTAAGTAATGTTATGCCCAATGGTTCCGGCTTCCCCATTCGTTTGGAATGTTCCGGAATTTTTGAAGACCAAATAAGCCTCCCTGCTGATATTCCTGCAGACATGATTTTGGGGCTTTTCTTGGCAGCACCTTTTTGGGAAAAGGCCATCAGCTTTGAAATGCGTGCCCGCGGTGACGCGCAAGCTATCATTGAAGAAGCTTTGTCTGTATTAGAACCTTGCGGTGCTCAAGTGCGCCGAGACGGTAGCCTCGTACACTTTGTGCCCTGCCCCATCAAAACACCTTCAGAGCCCAATCTTGGTATGGACTTACCCTTGGCTGCCTATCTTTTGGCATTCCCTCTTACCGTGGGCGGCACAGTGCAGCTCAACGGCGTATGGCCTGACTGCACCCCAGCCAAGGAAATTGAAGCATTACTCACGCATTTTGGTTTAGAAGTAACACAAAATGCGCAAGGTATCAGCACCAGCCACGCTCCCATTGAACCCCTTAAGTTCTCAGCGTATGGTAGCTCCAAAAGATATGAATTAGCTCAAGAAGCCCTTGCTGAAAATACTTCCGCAGATGAAGAAACATCTGTAGAAAATACTTCTGTTGCAGAAAAGCTCTCCACTGAACATATGGAGGCAGCTACGCCTGACGCTACGGAAGAAGTTCTTGGCACTGAAACAACGCTTCCAGCCGAGGAACAAAGCCTTGATCAAGCATCAGCTTTAGTGGACTCTGTAGAAGAAAGCATGGAAGATACTTTAGAACAAGACGTGGAAGAAATGCTTGAAACCATGACCTTACCCGACCTTGCTCTTTATAAAGATACACGCTTTGCACCACTTATGGCCACATGTATTTATCTTGCGGCCTTACGTAAAAAGCATGTGATTTTACCAGTACACGCACCTTTAGAAGATATGGAATCTTTCTTTAACCATCTTGGTTTTGAATATACAGAAGAAGAAAGTGAAGAACGTGCCTTGGTGCCAAGCTCAGAACGCTATGACTCCAATGCTGTTTGGACAGCTCCAAGCCCCGCTTGGGCCATGGCCTATGCCTTGTGCGCTGCTGCACGTCCGCATATCAAGTTAAGTAATCCAGGAATTATGAGTAACCTTTACCCACAATTCTGGAACTTATACAATGCCTTACCCTCCTTTGATATTAAGAAAAATGTTACGGAGAACGAGCATGAAAAACCTGTCAGACGACGCATTATTGCCGCAGACCAAGAAAGAATTGGAAGCGGAGATAGCAACAATAGAGACGATGCTTAGTGAAAATGATGCTGCCTTGCGCACTTTGCTTACAGCAGAGGATCCGCAAAACGGCATTTATCACGCGCAAGATATACACAATTTACGTCAAGAAAAAATGGTACTCATGACGCGTAGACAATTACGTGAAGTGCGTATTAGACGAATCTTGTATAGCGAAGATATATAAACATTGTGGGGGAGGACTGCGGTTCAGCCCCTCCCCCACAATATTTTACGCGCACAGGGCGCAATTATAGAGCAAAGCAAGGAAATAAGAAATTACTATGGCAACAGTAAGGCTCACACGTACGCAACAGTTTTTACTGCCTCCTCTGCTTTACTTCTCTAGTATTCCTCCCTGTGGGGAATTTTTTTTGCCTCCAAACAAGGTGAAAAACCACTCTGCCCCTGCAAGCAGACAATTTTAAAAAGGAGTATGCTGTGAAAACAATCATTGCCCAGTGGCGCCTGTTTCTTTTCACGGCTCTTTTTTGCTTAACTGCACCCACAGATGTACAAGCAAAGCTCTTAGACTATTCGGGAAAAACCTCGGAAGGCATTTTTACCCCCGGTAAATCCCATAGAGGCTATCTAGAAAAAATATCCTTTACCCTAGACTATGACGCCATTGGTACCATTCTTACCCACTCCCCTGCTTCTTATAGATATTTTACCCCCACGGGCAATGGTATACGCGTTCGTCAGGGCACCAATACAAAGTATAAAGAACACTATAGAATCAGTAAAAGTGCTGCTAATAGCAAAGAAAAAAATGTCATTCTTGGTGGTATCATTGGAAAAAAATCATATAAAGGCAATAAAGATTGTTCGGCATGGCATGAAATACTGGCTGTGCGAATCAAGGGCAAAAAAGACTTACAGCCTTCCATAAGCCTTTTTTCCCAGCCTGAGTATATTTGTAAAGATTTTATTAAAGTTGAAAGCAAAAATCCCTACTTAAGTAATTTTTTACAAAGTTATTTCACCTATGCTACCGTGAAGGATAAATATCTGTCTAAACCTGTAAAATTAAGTAAAAATATAACATTAATGAAAGGTTCCATAGGAGATTTTGTCCGTAGCAGCTCCATTACTTTGAAAGCCGGAGATCGTATAGCTTTTTGGCCGCGAAAACATGGCCAAAAAGGACTTTCTAGCGATGTGCTCCCCATTTGCCGACTGGTTAATAATACCCATGCCCTCTATGTGGGCACGCTTCCCCTGTATGAAATAGAAAAAAAGTTACCTCTTTCCAGCGCGCAGGATAAAAAAACTCTGCGTGACTGGTTACGAAAATATTATAAATAGTTTTTTACCTCTAGGACATACAGTCCTTATGTAAAAAAATAACCCTCAACAAGTGCGATGTAACTATGAGTGAAAATACCTATCAATGGACACATAAAGACCTCTTGGACGTGACACAACTTTCCACCGAAGATGTGCATCATATCTTAGATTTGGCTGCAAATTTTCAAGAAATAAATCAAAGACCGGTAAAAAAAGTACCTACGCTCAAAGGAAAAAGCATCATACTCTTTTTCTCCGAAGACAGCACACGTACCAAAACCTCTTTTGATGTGGCAGGCAAACGCCTCTCTGCCGACACATTTGCTCTGGGCAAAAGCGGCTCCAGCATAAAAAAAGGGGAGAGCCTCAAAGATACGGGTTTAACCTTACAAGCCATGAATCCCGATGTCATTGTTATTCGCCACTCTAGCAGCGGCGCAGCACAATACCTTGGAGAACTACTCCCCTGTGGCATAGTCAATGGCGGTGACGGCTGGCATGCCCACCCCACCCAAGCCCTCTTGGACTGCTTTTCTTTACGTAGCATTTGGGGCAGTGACTTTGCCGGAAAAACGCTTCTTATTTTAGGTGATGCTGCACATAGTCGCGTGGCACGCTCCAATATTCATTTACTCACCATGCTAGGTGTAAAAGTACGCGTGTGCGCCCCGCGCACCTTACTTCCGGCCGGCATTGACACCTGGCCTGTAGAAATCTTTCATGATTTGCGTAAAGCCGCACAGGACTGTGACGCCATCATGTGTTTACGACTACAGTTAGAACGTCAAGAAGCCGGATTATTGCCCTCTTTAGCTGAATATTCACGCCGCTATTGTCTTACACCGGAAATTGTCAACCTTGCCAAGCCCACAGCTAAAGTGTTGCATCCCGGCCCCATGAACCGTGGATTAGAAATTTCTGCCTTGGTGGCCGATGCTCCCAATAGCTTGGTACTTGACCAAGTGAGCGCCGGCGTGGCCACACGTATGGCCATTTTATATTTACTTGCCCAAAGAAACAAAGACTAAGGAGTTCTCATGTCATCCTTATTATGTATAAAAAATGCTGATTATTTAGGTGCCCGCGTGGATGTACACGTGGAAGATGGGCGTATACGTACCATGATGCCTCATGGCAAACCCATTCCCGAAGCGGCAGAAGTGTTTGACGCCCACGGCTTACTTCTTTTTCCTTCATGCATTGATGCGCATGTACACTTACGTGAGCCCGGCCTTGAATATAAAGAAGACGTAGCTTCCGGTCTTGCAGCCGCTGCCCACGGTGGTTTTGGCGCAGTTATGTGCATGGCCAATACTAAACCCGTCAATGATAGCGCAGCCGTGACGCGCTTTATCATAGAGCAAGGGAAAAAAGCCTTTCCGCATGGCCCCTTTGTATATCCCATTGGTGCTGCCACCATAGGACTTATGGGAAAAGAAATGGCTCCTTTGGCTGAACTCCAAGAAGCCGGCTGTGTGGCCATCTCCAATGACGGGCATTCTATGGAAAATACCGAACTCATGCGTCGCGTGATGGAATATGCCTCTGACCTGAATCTCATCGTCATTGACCATTGCGAAGACGCTTCCCTTGCCAAAGGGGCGCATATGAATGAAGGCGTTACCAGCGGGCGCATTGGCGTAAAGGGACAGCCTGATGTGGGCGAAGCCATGCAGGCAGCTCGAGATATTTTACTGGCAGAATACCTTAATTTGCCTGTACACATTGCACATGTCTCTTGTAAATCTGTGGTGGATTTGTTGCGCTGGGCCAAAGAACGCGGTGTCAAAGTGACGGCGGAAACGTGCCCACATTATCTTTTATTGGACGACACAGCCTTAGAAAATTATGGTACCAATGCTAAAGTTAATCCCCCTTTGCGTACCCCTAAAGACCGCGAAGCTTTACGCGCTGCTGTAAAAGACGGCACCATTGATATTTTGGTCACAGACCACGCCCCGCACGCAGCCCATGAAAAGGATTGCCCTTTAGATGAAGCTCCCAATGGCTTTACCGGTCTTGACCTTGCTTTAAGTCTTACATGGAAGTTGGTGCAGGAAAATGTGCTGGACAGTGCCGATATTCAGCGTCTTTGGAGCACGCGCCCTGCAGAAATTTTTCAATTGCCGCTCAATACCTTTGCCCCCGATGATCCTGCAAACTTCTTCCTCTTCGACCCACAAAAAACGTGGGAAGTAAACGAAGATACCGTGTACTCCAAAAGCTGCAACAGCCCCTATAAAGGGCAAAGCCTTCAAGGGCGCGTGGTAGCACATTGGATAGGCGGCCATAAAATTGTTTAATCATAAGGAAAATATCATGCTCACAGTACATAAAAAAATCACGAATTATGCTCTTAGCGCCCTGTGCGCTATGGCCTTGGGACTTGGTACACCAGCCTTGGCAGTTCCTGCGCTCACTGGCGAAGCTGGAAAGAGCACTAGCCCCAATATATCCTCCGCAGTCATGGCACCGGCCACGCCTTACAAAGTGGTTCTTAATCAACAAAATGCCCGTGCTTTTGCTCAAAGTACAGTGCGTATTGAAGACCTTTCTGGGCAAAAAACCCTGTATATCACTCTGCCTAAAAACGCCAGTGATGTGCAACTACACATACCCGATGGCGATGCTAGCCTCATGGCTTGGCAAGTGTTCACAGACTTACCCTTTGCTGCCCAAAGCGCACAAGAAATCGCACGCCAGCAACGCCAAAACAGTCTTGATACCCTAGAAGGCACGCTCAGTGCTTTGTATGCGCACTATAATTCCTTGTATGAACCGGTACTTCTTCTTACACCGGCAGAAGCCAAAAGCGCCATGGAAGCCGTTTTGCCAGAGCTTTCGCGCATTGCAACAAAAATTGAACAAGTAAAAAGAGAAAAAGAACTTTTACAACAAAGCCTAAGCGCTATGAAAGGTGCCACCAAGGCAAGCCAAAAACTTGCGGTGACCATTGACAGTAAAAAGGCTGTGGGCAGTGAAATACGCCTTGCCTATTCGTATACCCTCAATGACAGCAAATGGACACCTGTATATACAGTCAATGCCAATAGCGAAGCCAATACCATTAATTTTAAGCTCATGGCACACATTACGCAGCAAAGTGATTTGGATTGGAATGCTACGGAAATTGAATTCAGCACATCCGATGGCAACGAACAAAGCCCGCCTCCTGTCAACCCTTGGATTGTGCGTAAAAGAGGTGAAGAGCAAGTCATGATGAGCCGCGCTGCTTACGACGGCTATGCAGAAATGGCTGCACCAGCCATGAAAAGCAGTAATGCCATAGGAGATTTTAATGGCGAAAACACCTTAACCACATGGACATTGGCCAAAAAAATCTCTCTTCCTGCAGGGGAAACAACGCTTATTCTGCAAGAAGAAACACTTAAGGCTCCATTACAACGCATTGCGCGCCCATCAGCCTACAATGGTACCAAGGTATGGCTTAGCGCCAAGCACAAACTTATATCCCCTTTCTTACCTGTGGGGCAAACGACATATCTTTTAGATAATATTCCTGTGGGAGAAGGCTTCTTCGCCATTAAAAATGAAGAAATGCAATTTTTCTTTGGCGTAGACCCCTTGGTAAGTGTTGACGTGAAAAAAGATATTCGCAAAAGCGCTGAAGACGGCATCATAAGCAAAGATAATGTATGGACGTGGGGATGGACATATACCGTACTTAACAAGCGTAACCAAGCTGTACAAGTGCGTTTAGAAGAGCCTGAAACACAACTTTCTGATAAGGCCATGTCTGTAACGTACAAAGACAGCCCTGCTGCCACCAAGGAAGCCGAGCATCTCTTTATCTGGAACCTTACCATTCCTGCTCAGGGACAAAGCGTTGTAAAGCGTTCTGTCACAGTAAAGGCACCTAAGGATATGCCGGTAAACCCCGGACGCTAAAAAGCCCATAAGAATCTTTTTTGCCCTAAAGCACACTTTATACGTGAGCTTTAGGGCACTTTTATTTTGTTTTCATGGCAATGCACATAAGCGCAATTAACTATTGATAGAGTATTCATTTTATTGTATACTGTTTTCATTCGTACACCGTGCAACACGAGGGGACTTCATGCATATTCGCAAAGCCCATGTGGCTGGTTCTTTTTACGATGGAAACCGTGAAACGCTCACGGCGTATGTGCAAGAGCAATTGCAATGCGCAAAGCTCGCCCTTGGGCAAAAAACGCCCAGTGCTGTGGATATGGTATTGCTTCCCCACGCAGGGCATTTTTACTGCGGGCATGTCATAGCCCAAACACTGGCGCACGTACACTTACCCAAGACTCTCTTCATACTTGGCCCCAATCATACAGGCCAAGGCACAAGCACCACAAGGTTAGCTGTATGGCATGAAGGCCATTGGCAAAGTCCTTTAGGTGATATTCCCATAGCTACAAAGCTTGCACAAAAACTTTTAGACAGCAATGCAGGCTTTGAAGCAGATAAAGATGCTCATGCACATGAGCATTCTTTAGAGGTGCTTATGCCCTTTTTACAAGAGCATGTACCAAACTTTCACATGGTACCCATTTGCGTGGGTAATCACAATTTTGACCAATTACAAGCGGCCGGCCTTATGCTTGCAAAAATCATGAATGAAATGAGACAGCAAGGACAAGATGTCAGTATTGTGCTTTCTTCTGACATGCATCATTTTTCAAGCCATGAACGCACCTTGGAATTGGATGAAATGGCACTTAAAGCCTTAATTGAGTTGGATCCTTTGCAATTAGCACGTACCGTCACACAGCATTCCATTTCCATGTGTGGTGTGTGCCCCGCCATTGTGGCTCTTTTTGCTTGCAAAGCACTTGGTGCAAAAAAGTGCAATCTCGTAACCCATACTACTTCCTATGAAAAGGGGAAGGATATACAGAGAACTGTGGGTTACGCTGGCCTTTTTGTGCCAAAAAACACTTGCTAAAAAAGCAAGAGACGTGCATAAATATTGGAAAGTGGGCTGTGTGAATATGCTATTACACAGTTTACGTTTACGCATTACAAAATGGAGGAAGTATGGCTCAACAAAACACGGACGTCGTTGTCGACAGAGCGCAATCATCGTGGTCTGATTTATGGAAAAAAGAAGATTATTGGGCCATATGGCTCGGTCTTATCTTTATTTTCCTTGGTCTTTATTTGTATGTTTTTTCTTTCCCTGCTGAAAACAAAATTAAAGCAATGGAAAAAATTAACGCTGCAGAAACTATCATGGCTAAGGAAGCTGCACGCGCTCCCTTCAAAACCGTGGCTTGGTATGATGCACAATCAAGTAAAAAGGTTAAATTTGTCTCCACAGAGTTTGGTGACAGTCTAAAATCTTATATGAAAGGCCCCGCTCGCTGGTCTGATAATCCTTTATCAGCTTTTGTGCTTGACCAAGCCGGTGCCGATGCCATTAATGCCAAAGCAAAACCTGCTGCTGATAAAGCCAGAGCCAAGGCCGACGAAGCCAAAGCTGCTGCACTTGCCGCAGAAACAGCCGCAGCCAATGCGCAATTTAAAGACACTGCTCTTAATGCCGAAGCTGACAAAAAAATTACCGAATGGCGCGGCACAGAGCGTAGCGCATCTTCGGCAGCTTCTAAGGCAAAAGTGAAGCCTTTTAATATCTTGCCTACTTTACCAGTTATGATGGTAGCTCTTGGGCTCATTTTCGCCATAGGCATTGCTGCCATGGGGCAAAATGTAACCCAATTCCTCATGGGCTTTGTGGGACTTTTCATCTTTACCACCATTGCCCTCATGATGGGCGGCCAATCCAATATGCGTTATTACGGTATTGGTACAGAAGCATGGGCCATCATTCTTGGTATGATTATAGCTAACACTGTGGGTACACCGTCATGGATGAAACCCGCTTTGCAGGTGGAATATTACATCAAGACAGGTCTTGTACTCCTTGGCGCTGAAATCCTCATGGACAAAATCATCGCCATTGGTATCCCTGGCCTTTTCGTAGCTTGGTTTGTAACCCCCATCGTATTAATCACTACCTTTATCTTTGGTCAAAAAGTGCTGAAAATGCCTTCCAAGACCTTAAACATCACCATTTCTGCAGACATGTCCGTATGTGGTACTTCTGCTGCCATTGCCACCGCTGCTGCGTGTCGCGCTAAAAAAGAAGAACTTACTCTTGCTGTAGGTATCTCCTTACTCTTTACAGCTATCATGATGATCGTTATGCCAGCTGTCATTAACGCATTGGGTCTTCCTGCCGTTCTTGGCGGCGCATGGATTGGTGGTACAGTAGACTCCACAGGCGCTGTGGCTGCTGCTGGTGCCTTCCTTGGTGAAAAGGCCATGTATGTGGCTGCCACCATTAAGATGATTCAAAACGTACTCATCGGTGTAACGGCCTTTGGTGTGGCTGTTTATTGGGTTACCAAGGTAGAGCGTCAAGAGGGTACTGAAGTGGGCCTTATGGAAATTTGGCACCGTTTCCCCAAATTCGTATTGGGCTTCTTGGCAGCATCTGTTATTTGCTCTTATATCTCCGGTGAGCTTGGTTCTGACATGAGCCAAGGTTTACTCACAGCCGGTACCATTAAGAGCTTAACCTCTCCCTTACGTGGTTGGTGCTTTAACCTTTCCTTCGCGGCCATTGGTCTTGCTACCAACTTCCGTGAGCTTACCCACTACTTCAAGGGCGGCAAGCCGGTTATCTTGTACATTTGCGGTCAGAGCTTCAACTTGTTACTGACCCTTACCATGGCTTATATCATGTTCTACTTGGTATTCCCTGAAATTACCGCTAGAATCTAAAACAATACTGGGGCGAACAGTGCATCATGGAGGGAGCTTTTATAAAAGAGCTTCCTCCCGCCCCGCACAATAGATGCATGGTTGCAGTACTTGCCATGATGCCATCATGGACATGGTAGGTGCTTTTCTTTTTATCTCTCACAACCATGGACATCCTTATGGAACAACAAAAATCATTGGCACGAGGCCTCATGCAACTTATAGGCGTATGCTTTGGCATATGGCTTATTATCTGGCACCTGACGCCCATATTGGTGGATAATATCCCAGCTCTTGCCCATTACGGACAAGTGGCTAAGGATAATGACATCATGACAGGGGCTTTATATTACAATGATGTTCCTGTTACCATGGACGCGGAAAGAAATAATAGAGATACCATTAAATTTTTGCCCCATGGCGGCACAAAATTTGATTAGCCTGTCATAGACATAAAAAGCAGAGACTTCCCTGCTCACATAGTACTGACAAACCCCATTGAAAGAACATCTTTGGGGTAAAATAGGTTCTTCCCCCTGTCCCATTGTATTTTTGCTTTGCGTAAAGCTTACAAGCTCACTAACACAAATACCTTCCTCAATACCTTCCTCGCCCTTTGGGCGCCCTTTCTCAAAAACCTTACTGACGGTAGCTCCTGAGCTTTGCAATTAAGACAGTGCGCAATTTAACGTTATAAAGACATGCCGTGCATCATTTACGCACAAAGAACACTTTTAAAGCAAAGCCTTACCACAAGTTTCTGTGCATAAAAAAATTTGGGGGAAAGTCTTTTCCTCAGAAAAAACTTTCCCCCAGCAGGTTGTATCAAAAATTCAAAGAAAGAGTAAAAGCTCTTTCTAAATCATTAATTACAGCATCTTTTTAGAGAGGTTGTAGTACAAAGTTACCCTTATCATCTACAATATAGGTGCGGTAGAACTCACCTACACGGTCACCCTTAGCATTAAAGCCAATTTCACCTGAAAAGCCGGGAAGACCTTTCAAGGTAGGTAAGAATTCCATAATCTCGGCAGGTGTTTTCTTACCAGCTTCAAAAGCAGCCACAAGTCCCTTAAAAGCGTCTCCGGCTAAGATAGAGTACACAGACAAAGGAATGGCATTATACTTAGCTTTATAATCTGCTAAGAACTTAGCTGCTTCTTTAGAGTCAAGATCTTGGGGTAATGGTGGGCTAATGAAGATAAAGTCTTTAGCAGCGGCATTACCGGCAATTTTTACAAGGTCTTGGTGATTGGATGCGTCACCGCCAAGAAAAGGAACATCCCAGCCCATTTCACTTTTTTGACGTAAGAGCATGCCAGCTTCAGGATAGTAACCAGTGAAAAACACGGCTTCTGGCTTAGCAGAGCGTAATTTTGTTAAAATAGCATTATAATCGCGCTCACCTGGGCTCAAAGCATCATAAAATACTACTTTCACGCCTTTATCATCTAAGATGGCTTTAATTTCTTCAGCAAAGCCCTTGGCGTATGAGGAGTTATCATGAAGCAATGCCACAGACTTATACCCATTTTTCATAATGGTATTGGCAGCAGCCACACCTTGCGCGTCATCACGAGGGCAAGTACGGAAAAAGTTCTTCATACCTTTTTCTGTAAGGCGCACAGAAGTAGCACCAGTGGCCACTTGTACAATTTCAGATTCATTTAAGATATTTTGTGAGGCTTCGGTAACGGCAGAACCATAAGTACCGATAACAGCAACCACTTCTGCAGAAGCAAGTTTTTGCGCAGCAAGAGCCGCGTTACGTGGGTCACCGGCATCGTCTTCCACAATGAGCTTAATGGTGTCACCATTAATACCACCCTTGGCATTAACTTCATCCACAAGCATGGACACCACATTTTTCATGTCTTGCCCTTCAGAAGCCCATTTACCGGTAAGGGGACACATAAGACCCACTTTAATTTCTCCGGCAAAGGCCACAACAGCACCGGCGAGAGAGAGCATTAAGACACAAAGAAGCGTTAAAAACTTTTTCATCTTTCCTCCCAATAAGGATAGTTTAATGTTAAAACAAACATAACCTACAGGATGACACTAGCACAATCTGCCAAAAATCCAAATAAAATTTTATTGTCTCCATAGTGACTCTTTTCACAAAAAACTATACAGTATACAATATACATATACCCCTTATACTGTTGAAATAAATTTTACAAAGCCACTAGCTCCATGGCTCCCCATACGCCCATGGCATCATCACATTGCACAAAAAGCCCGCGCACGCCGTCCACACTTTGTCCATAGTCCAATGCTTCTTGTACAGAAGCTGCATCGCGTAACCTATTTCCCATGGCCGTGGCTACGGCATCAGCTAAAGCTCCTTCGTGTGCTAAGACCACCGCAAGCTCCCCATTGCCAAGACTCAGTGAATGCCCAATGGTGGCCGAGGAAGCGCATAAAGCCAAAGGGAACTGTTCTGCGCTAAAGCGTAAACCTAAATAAGCATGCGCATCTTGCGGCTGAGCCAAAAGCGCCACCACTCTTTCCTTGGTGGAATACATATACACGTCTCCGCCATTTTCTATTATAATATCTGCCACTTCAGAAACATGCTCCATGGCAAGCATATGTGCAAGCGTGCCGGCCACTGCGGCAAAAGGCCCCACGCCAGCGGCCTGTGCCCCCGCATACATACGTTGCACAATTTCCGGTGCATTTTTAGGTAAGGGTAAAGGAGCAAGGGAAGTACGAAATTCCGGATACAAAAGAGCCCAAGAGCTAATATCAGCACGTAATTGCTCTACAGTGTGGCGCATTTTATCCCTTAATACGGGTATGTCATCAGCTTCTTTTCCTACCAGGATACGTAAATCACTTTCTCCCAGCACGAGCTGAAAAGAGCTTTCTCCCTGACGCGGCGCATGCTGTTGCCTATACTGCCTTTGCCAATGCCCGTGTATTTTTTTTTGCGGCGTAGTCATGCCATTTTCCTTTAGCTAAATGCGTTTTTTTATGCCCTACATCTTGCGCCCAAGGGGTAAGATAAGGTAATTGAAAGGAGTTCATTGTTTCCATCATTCCAAACAATAGTGAGATTAGCACGAGGAGCCCCCATGCAAAAACAATTTTTACGCCTTCTTCACCTTGGTCAAAACACCTTCTGGCAACTTTTAGAAAGTGCCAATACTGCCAGTGAAGAACATCTGCAAAATCTTTTACAAGACATACAAAAGGCTCCTCTACATGTCTGGATAGGTGATAAAAACACTGAAGACAAAGCACTTTTTTTACAATTTTTACAAGACCTTGGTCTCAATTACACCGAGCACGATTGCAGTTCCCTAGACTTAGATGCCTTAGAAGCTACTGCTGCCCAATATGATGGGGAAGGCACCTTGAATATTACCTGTGGCTTCAATGAAACACAAGTATTCTTACTAACCAGAGAAAGTAAAGGGGCTTGGTTTAATGGTCTTTCTGCGTGTTCGTGTCCTTGGGCAGGCATGGCAGAAGCGGCCTTGCAAGTACGATTAGCACAAGAGTTAGACACATGGCGCGTATGCTGGCTAGGAGCCGTCACTCCTCTGGCGCAGTCCTTCATGGAAGCAGCCATTTATACTCCCTTTGAGCTTTTTATGGGTATTCCCACGTGGAGTGACCCAGACCATAGCAGCACCGACATGGCTTTAAAATCCGGCGCAAAAATTTTCATGACGCGTGAGCCTCGTTTGGCTTTAGACGAAGCACACATCATTTACATGGACGCCAGCCTTGAAGCTCTCAGCACAGCTAAGCCCACAAAAGCAATATCCCTTTACTCTATCAGTGATGCTTTTATTTGGGAAAAAGGCCTTGCCCTCACAGAACAACAATTGGCACATGCTTTGCCGCAAGTGCGTATTGTTAGCACTGAAATCCAAGCTACCTATGCCAAGGCAGATGCTAGTCTCCAAGAACAAAGAAAGCATTTACAGCGCGCCATGTTTCTTACCACCTTACATCACGTACTTACAAAAGACTAAGCCATGGCACAATGCATATCTTACGCCTCCCGCCATGTGCTCCTTGAAAAAGAAGCCTTGGCAGGGGGCAATGCCCAGCCTCTTCTTTTTTATAATCACATACCAAAATGTGGAGGCTTAAGCCTTACGCACATGCTTAAAGGGTGCTACGCGCACTCTTGCGATGTGCATCATAATATTTTTGACCCCAAGGCCACCCCCTTAGACAAACTATTTTATCACGGACATGGTGTCAGTGGCCTTGAGCAATACATACCCGCCCACAAGCAGTATTTTTACATTACCGTCTTGCGCCACCCTTGGGCTTTGGCACAATCTCTCATACGTTTTTTCCGCTGGCTCACCCCATTAGACCCCTTTTATCAACAAGCACCGGAAAAAATATTACTTTCACAACGCCCCAACATGCTTATCCATTACTTGGGTAATGGGGATAAGGAATTAGCAGAGGAAAATCTTTTACACAAATATGTTTTTTTTGGCCTACAAGAATATTTTACAGAATCTTTGCACCTCTTGGCGCAAAGCATACCGGCTTTACAACAACAAGAAATGCCAGCAAAAAATGTTTCTGCCAAGGAAAAATGGACTTTAGATGCCCAGTGCAAAAAAGATTTTTTCGAGCGAAACGCCCTTGATGTGGAGCTTTACACCAAGGCCGAAAAAGAATTTTTGCACCGTGCTGGCATAGAAAAACGCCCACAGCAAAAAATTTCTGCAGAAGAAATTTTACCCAGTAGCAATGCGCACGGCGGCTATCAAAGCACCGTGCAAGCCTTAAAAGAAAGCATTGCCCATGATGAAGACCTTCCGTATATGGATGCCCCTCAAGCCCGATTTGAAAACTGGCTTTATATCCTTTTACATTCCATGACCAGCGAAAGTGAGTACGAGCAATTTTACGCATGGCTACAAAAACGCAGTAAAAACAGGCTTTCTTGTTTATATTTTGCCTATGAATGTGCTAAAAAATCTACATCACCGGTACTTATGCAAGCCCTCCCCTTGCAAGCACAAATGCTCTTTGGTCTTTGCAATCAACGCGATAAAGACAATGCTTGTCGCATTTTAGTGGAATGTCGCCTCGACATTATTGAACTGTGGCTACAGCGCCAATGGTATACTACTTACAAGCATTTTGACTTAACGGCCTATAAATGGCTTTGCGCATTGCAAAAGCAACAAGCATGGCAAAACAAAGCTCTTTTACTTCAAGAGCAATTGTTACAGTACACGCAAGAAGTTACGCGTCAAAAAATGCACGCGCTCACAAAACCTTAAGACAAAACACCCTAGTATAGCAATATGTTATCGTAAAAACAAAGGACATGTAGGGGATATTTCCTACCACTTCGTGAAAAAAGTTTTTTTCACTTCTACACATAAAAAATATTTATTTTTCTCCAAAACTAGCATACTGTATACACACAATGGTAGTAGTTTTTTGCATTTTGCCCAACGAAATACCCAAATTGCAGAGGAGAACATATGGACGCATTTCTTGAATTCATCACGAACATTCTTAACCCCATCAACAGTGTTGTGTGGGGGCCGCTCATGCTCATTCTGTTGCTCGGCACAGGCCTTTTCCTTACTTTTGGTTTGCGTTTTTTAACTTTTATGCGCATTCCCCAAGGTTTTAAAAAACTTTGGACACAAAGAAAGCAGGACGACTCTGCCGACGGCGAATTGTCTCCATTTAACGCACTTATGACAGCCCTTTCTGCCACGGTAGGTACCGGTAATATTGCCGGCGTAGCCACGGCTATTTTTGTGGGCGGCCCCGGTGCTATTTTCTGGATGTGGTGCACAGCCATGGTTGGTATGGCTACCAAGTTCTCCGAAGTACTTTTGGCTGTACGTTTTCGTGAAATCACCCCCGAAGGTAACGTGGTGGGTGGCCCCATGTACTACATTAAAAACGGTCTTGGCCCCAAATGGGCTTGGATGGGCACAGCCTTTGCCATTTTTGGCGCTGTGGCCGGTTTTGGCATAGGTAATATGACCCAAACCAACTCCATTGCCGGTGCTGTAGAAGCTACCTTTGGTATTGATCCTATGGTTACAGCCATAGCTCTTACTGTATTTGTGGGCGCTGTACTTATCGGCGGTGTAAAGCGCATTGGTGCTGTGGCAGGTAAAGTGGTTCCCATCATGGCTCTTTTCTACGTTGCAGCCTCTTTACTGGTTGTAATCATCAAAATTGACATGGTTCCCCACATCTTTGCTACCATTTTGGAACAAGCATTCACACCTTCTGCAGCTTTTGGTGCTTCCATTTGGATGACCATTCGTTTTGGTGTGGCTCGTGGTGTATTCTCCAACGAAGCCGGCCTTGGTTCTGCTCCCATTGCACACGCCACCGCCACAACAAAAGAACCTGTAAACCAAGCTCTTATTGGTATGCTCGGTACTTTCATCGATACCATCATCATCTGTTCCATGACAGGTTTTGCCATCTTGGCTTCTGGCCTCTTGGACAATGGCCCCGGCACTGTTAACGGCGCTGCTTTAACAACAGCCGCTTTTAACGCTGTGCTTGACGGCTTCTTGCCTAAGGGCGCTGGTGGTGTTCTTGTAACTATTTCTTTAACACTTTTTGCTTTCACCACCATCTTGGGTTGGTGCGTTTACAGTGAGCGCTGCATGATTTACCTCTTTGGTGATGCCGCTCTTAAACCTTTCCGCTTCGTATTTACCTTGGTTGTGCCTGTGGGCGCCCTTGCTAAGTTGGAAGTGGTATGGTTACTTTCTGATACTTTCAACGCTTGTATGGCTATCCCCAACTTAATTGCCATCCTTATGCTCAGCCCTGTGGTACTTGCCACTGTGAAAGAGTTTAAAGAAAGAGAAGCTCAAGGTATCTTGAAATAATCGCTTTTTTACGTAAAATTGCAGGGAGAAGGGCAACCTTCTCCCTTTTTTTATAATAGTGTAATAGTGTAGAAAAAATATGTATAAAGATACCTCCTACAAAGTCACTGCCATGGTGTCCCTCTATAATGCAGAGCGTTTTGTACAAACATGCCTTGAAAATTTGGTGGCACAAAGTATTTTCCCGCATATGGAAATTATCATCATTGATGCGTGTTCGCCGCAAAATGAATACGCCCTCATAAAACCTTTCTTACAAAAATACCCCAATATTCTGTATGAACGCACAGCGCAGCGCGAAACATTGTACGCTTCATGGAATAGAGCCCTAAAAATGGCACGCGGCACCTATATAACCAATGCCAATGCCGATGATAGACATGCCCCTAACGCTTTAGAAATATTGGCTAACGCCCTAGATACACATCCTGAAGTGGCATTGGTGTATGGCAATAGTCGAGTCACCGCACAAGAAAATGCCACTTTTTCCCATGCCCCTGTAACTGGCCGTTTACTATTACCCACTTACAGTCATATGCGCTTGCTCTATGCCTGTTTGGCAGGGCCACAACCCATGTGGCGGCGCGCCGTGCATGAAGAAGTGGGATACTTTGAAGAGTCTTTTATTATTGCAGGTGATTATGACATGTGGCTACGCATATCAGAGCGTTATCCCTTTTTGCATATACCAAAAATGCTGGGCTTATTTTTATCCTATGAACATAATTTGGCTAAAAGCGATACCTCGCGCTTACAAAGCGAAGAAGATATTTTATATACTCGTGCTCTAAAATACTTTTTTAGTCAGAATTTTACACCGCATACACCTTTTGCGCACGCTTTGGATACCAACGAGCACTTCCTAAAGCTTTTGCTAGACAAACAAAAACACGGCAAAGCATTTTCCTTACAGGAATTGGAATTTCACTGGTATGCCAAAGCCTTACTTCTTGTAAAATTGGGGCAAAAACACGCCGCTTTGGACATTTTGCAGCCTTTTTTGGCACTGGGGCAAAGAGCAGCAAAAATGTGTCACTTGTACCATTTCATACAGCGCGAATGGGCATAAAAAAAGGCAGACCCAATGGATCTGCCTCAGAGAGCGGACAAAGTCAGCGCGACCCAAAAATCAAGAGTAGGCGTAATTCACTTGCGCCGTTAAACGATTGATTTTTGTGCCTTTCCGCTTGACAGCCATGCTGACAATAGCGGCGCAAA
>CAYJNA010000046.1:17279-18688 GCA_964371225.1 uncultured Desulfovibrionaceae bacterium | reverse complement strand
GCGTATGTGCCTGTCAAGGTTTTATATTTACAAAGAAAAAGTTGTCTGTTACTGCTAGGCATCGCAGAAGGAGAAGAACATGTCACATACAAAAGTTACAAAAACCATTGCAGAAATAAATGAGCGTATTAAAGCCGGAAAGGCCGTGGTGGTCAATGCCGCGGAAATGTGCGATATTGTGCGCAGTCTTGGTAAAGAAAAGGCCGCTCAAGAGGTAGATGTTGTTACCACAGGCACTTTTTCTCCCATGTGTTCTTCCGGTGTCCTTTTCAATATGGGACAGCCAGAGCCGCCCACCATGCGTTCTTCTAAAATTTGGATCAATGGCGTGCCATGCTATGGAGGCATTGCTGCTGCCGATGGCTATCTTGGTGCCACGGAAATGAAGGAAGGAGACCCCCTTAATGAGCCGTATCCAGGGCAATTTGCCTATGGCGGCGCTCATGTTATTGAGGACTTAGTAGCCGGCAAAACGGTACATTTGCAATCACAGTCTTACGGCACTGACTGCTACCCACGTCGTACGCAAGACAGGCATATTACCTTGGCAGACTTGCCCCATGCAGAGCTTTTAAATCCGCGTAACTGCTATCAAAATTACAATGCAGCCGTGAACCTGACAGGCCGCATTATCTATACCTATATGGGGCCTTTACGCCCAAATATGCAAAATATTAACTATGCCACGGCGGGGCATTTATCACCTTTGTTCAATGACCCCTATTTCCGTACCATAGGCATGGGAACGCGTATTTTCCTTGGTGGCGGTGTGGGCTATGTCATCGGTGCGGGCACGCAACATGTGAAAAATCCTCAACGTACCGAAAGAGGTATTCCTTTAACGGCCTCAGGAACGCTGATGCTTAAAGGTGACCTTAAGGCCATGAATGCGAAATATATTCGCGGCTTGTCGCTTATAGGCTACGGATGCACATTGAATGTGGGTGTGGGTATACCTATTCCCATTTTAAATGAAGAAATTGCTTGGTTTACCGGTGCTGATAATAGTGATATTTTAATGCCCATTAAGGACTATGGGCATGATTATCCTAATGGTATACCAAAAATCTTGGCACACGCTCCCTTTGATGAACTCATGAGCGGCGAAATTGAGCTTATGGATAAGAAAGTGAAAACTGTACCGCTCACATCGTACACCCTTTCCTTGGACGTGGCTAATGAGCTGAAAGATTGGATACAACAAGGGAAGTTCTTGCTGTCTGAACCTGTGGAAGGCATTGCATCCTATTAATAGTAATTCTATGTTGTAAGCCTTTGATTGATAGGCAAATACTACCATATAAAAAACCCACCGCCAGCAATGGAGGTGGGTTTTCTTACATATGAGCTTTGGCATATGAGCTTTGGCATATGAGCTTTAGGTGTAAAGCTTCTAGGTTTGCTTACAA
>CAYJNA010000046.1:0-17179 GCA_964371225.1 uncultured Desulfovibrionaceae bacterium | reverse complement strand
CATATGAGCTTTGGCATATGAGCTTTAGGTGTAAAGCTTCTAGGTTTGCTTACAATTTAAACGCTGGCCTCCTCCTCTAATAATTGCTCAAAAACGCTCTTGTTTTCAGCAATATCAGAATCATAGGTGGTTTCAAACCAAGTGTCGTACCAAGAGCTGTTTTCATTTTCATCGTTTTCATCATCTTCAGTACCTTTGGATTTACCGCCTTTAGCTTTCATACCGCCGCCAATGGCCAGCTCGGTGATGGATTTTTCGCCCATGGATTTCTCAGCTTCCGTTTCGGCAATGCCTTTTTGCTCTGTACTTGTAAGAGGCAGTACGGCGGCCTTTTTTTCAGCTTGAGATGCGTGATATAATTCCAGAGCTTCAGCAGAAAAGCTCACTGTGTCTGTTTTTCCGCTATTTCTCTGGGCAGGGTTTACTTGTGCGCTAAGATTAAAATAAGTATTGGTATAAGACATATTATTAGAAATGCTAGCTATGGACATACTACCTCCCCGTATTGAAATAGGAATATCTTGGAGCCTTTGGGCTATTGTTCTACTACTTTTATGCCGGCAGGAAATTTTTTCCATACGGGCTTTATAGTGCTGTATGAGCAAAAAGCATTCCAAGGGAGGAAAAAGCGGAGGTAAGATACAAAAAAGATGTTTTTTCGTGGAAAAACCGAGAAGTGTATATGGGAAAAAAGCGCATCTTAAAGCATGAAAAAATTGCTTGTAAGATGCGCTTGCATGTACGTGCTTTAGTTTGTGTAGAGAATTAAGGCCATAAATTCCAGATTTTCACTGCCGGTATTTTCAAGGCTGTGGCTTTCGCCTTCTTTACAGATGGTCACATCGCCGGCGCTGACGGGACATTCTGTACCATTATCATTGTAGGTGCCTTCACCGGAAAGAATATAGTAGGCTTCAAAATCCCCTTCATGTTTATGGTAACCCACTGAAGAGCCGGGGGTAAGAATTATATGGTTGAACATGCGCCCTTTACCATAAAATTCATCGTCTTTAAGCAGAGTATGGGCTTCAGTAACACCCTTACCACCGCGATTTTTTTCTATATGTGCCACGGCTACTTCTTGTGCTTTTCTAATCATGAGAACCTCCAAAAGTGTAAATTTGTCTTTAAAACTCGAAAAGTATAGGGAATGTGGCGCCATTATTCAAGAGAAAAGGGCATACTATTACATAAAGGCTTTTTTTGTGCTGTGTATCGTATGCTTAGTGTACTAGTGTTAATATTTTCTCCTACACGTTAAGATGATGTTTACATTTTTTTAACAAAATTTGTCTTTACCTTATGCACGTCTTTTTATACTCCATCTTGGAAATGAAAACTTTTTTCAATTTTTCGCTCAAGGTATTGTAACAACGTTTTTTAGGAACGCGTTGTCGCAAAGCAAAAAAATTTGGAGAAATATTTTTCTCACATTAAGGAATAGTATTCCTTAAATACATGTTGTTGTTATGCACCTGCCCTTTGTATAGAAGACAGAGCTCAATGCAGGCTTATGGCTTGTAATAGCGAAGGAGATGAAGGTTTGTTTTCTCAAAATTTTTGGAAACAATATAAATATTCAATGCTTATGTTGTTGCTCATTGTGGTGTTTTCTTGTGTTTCGCTTTTTGTGGGACCCATGGATATTTCTCTTAAAGGCATTTTAGCCGGCGATTTTCAACAAGTAAGTATTCTTTTTATCTCACGTTTACCGCGTCTTTTGGCCATCATATGCACAGGAGTGGGCATGAGTGTGGCAGGGCTTATTATGCAAAATCTTTGCATGAATAAATTTGTATCGCCTTCCACCAGCTCTACGGTGGCTTTTGCGCAATTTGGCGTGCTCTTGTCCTTATTGCTTTTTCCCATGGCAAGCCTTTGGGAAAAAACTGCAGTGGCCTTTGTCACATCTATTCTTGGCACATGGCTTTTTGTGTGGTTTACCCAACAAATAAAATTTAAAGATGTTATTATGGTGCCTCTCATAGGCATTATGTTTGGTAATGTGATAGGCGGCGTTACAACACATTTTGCCTACAGTTATGACCTTATGCAAACCATTCAGTCCACCTTGGTAGGCGATTTTTCTCTCATAATACGTGGGCGTTATGAAATAGTATTCTTGGTTCTTCCCCTTATTCTTATTTCCTATATCTATGCAAATCACTTTAATATTGTGGGCTTGGGAAAAGATTTTTCATCCAACCTTGGCGTACATTATCAACGTGTGCTTTTTGGGGGTTTATCTATTGCCGCGCTTATTACAGCCTCTGTGGTGGTAACGGTGGGCACCATTTCGTATCTAGGTTTAATTGTGCCTAATATTGTGGCCATGTTTCGCGGCGATAAAATACGCGGGTCTTTATTGGACGTATCACTTTTCGGCGCACTTTTTGTGCTTATGTGCGACTTGGTAGGAAGGGTGCTTATTTACCCTTACGAATTACCCATTGACCTTATCTCCGGTGTGGTGGGGTCAGCCATTTTTCTCATACTCATGTTTAAACGCTTAAGCCCTCGTAAACGTGATAAAAAACAAGATGCCCCTGCTTCTTGTTCTTCTCCCTCTTGTAAAGCGTAAGCTGTTGAAGGTGTACCATGTTTAAATCTACTTTACGTATAAAACTGAGCATATTGACCATTCTTTCCCTTGTGCTTATGGCATTGTATCAATTTGTTTTGGTGGATATGAAATTTTTTCAATACGCCATGTATATACGTACTCCCAAGCTTGTGGGTGCCATCATTGCTGCTTTTTGCATTGGTTGTGCCAGCATTGTATTTCAATCCATCATTAATAATCGCATAGTAACCCCCTGCCTTTTGGGGATGAATGCTTTGTATATTCTTATACATACAAGTATTGCATTTATTTTTGGCGTTTCCAGTGATTTTTCTTCCAATAAGAATGTGGCCTTTATCATTGATATAATTATCATGAGTATAGTGGCCACGTCATTGTATGGGTACCTTTTCCGTAAGACAAAATACAATA
The DNA here is from genome assembly GCA_964371225.1 of uncultured Desulfovibrionaceae bacterium. Lineage (GTDB taxonomy): Bacteria > Desulfobacterota > Desulfovibrionia > Desulfovibrionales > Desulfovibrionaceae > CAYJAD01. The sequence goes on along the minus strand of CAYJNA010000046.1, from coordinate 14,184 downwards.
TTTTATATGTATTACTTTCGGGCACCATTATGGCTACCTTGTTCACCTCCATGTCCAATACGCTTATTCGCACCATGGATCCCAATGAGTACGATGCCTTGCTCACCTCCTTGGTGGCGGGTTTTTCCCATGTGAATGCAGATATTATTTATATTTCACTTGTACTTATAGCTGGCGTTATGCTGGCTTTTCGTAAAGAAATAGGTCTATTGGATGTGATTACCCTAGGTAAAGCGCAAGCCATTAACCTTGGTGTGGATTATGACAAAACCATTAGCAAGCTTTTGGTGGGCGTTACCATTTTTATAACCATTGCCACTGCCATGGTGGGGCCCATTTCTTTCTTGGGGCTTATTGTTGCCAATGTGGCGCGTGAGTTTTTAAAAACCTATAAACATGTCTACCTCATGTTAGCAGCCTTTTTGGTAGGCGTTGTGGTGCTCTTGGCTGGGCAAGTTCTCATTGAGCATGTATTTCAATTTAGTACCGTCATTTCTGTTTTTATAAACCTTTTTGGGGGCGTGTACTTTCTCTATCTCATTATAAAGAATAAAGGAATGTAGTATGGAAATACGCAGTCTTCATAAAAGCTATGCCGGTAAGCAGGTGGTAAGTGATGTAAGCTTTACCTTGCCCAAGGGGAAAATTATTTCTCTCATTGGCCCCAATGGTGCGGGAAAGTCTACGGTTATGAATATGATAACGCGCCTGATTACCAAGGATAGTGGGCAAATTCTTTTTGAAGGAAAAGATTTGCAAGAATGGAAAAGCACAGAGTTAGCCAAAAAAATAGCCATTTTAACGCAAAGTAATAATATAGCCATGAAGCTGACCGTGGAAGAATTAGTAGCTTTTGGTCGTTTTCCTTATAGTGGCAATCGTTTAACGGAAGAGGACTATGTAAAGGTACACGCGGCCATGGAGTATATGCAACTTATGGACTTTCGCGATACTTTTATAGATGAACTTTCCGGCGGACAAAGGCAAAGAGCCTTCATCGCCATGGTTATTGCGCAAGATACAGACTATGTATTTTTAGATGAACCTACTAATAATTTGGATATTTATCATTCCTCATCGCTCATGAAGATGGTGCGTAAACTTTGTGATGATTTGGGTAAAACGGTGATTCTTGTTTTACATGAAATCAATTTTGCTTCGGTGTACTCTGATTATATTGCCGCCTTTAAAGATGGAAAATTATATAAATTCGGCACAGTGCATGAAGTCATGACCTCTGAAACCTTACAGCATCTTTATAATGTGGATTTTCGTATTGAAGAGTTGCATGGTAAACCTATATCCATATTTTATTAACCTTTTACATGAAATTATAAAGGATTTTTATGTTTTCTTTTTTGAAAAAATCTTTTTTCGCCATGGCTTTGTTTACGTGTATGGCAGCACCTGCCATGGCAAAGGAAATAACGCTTTCCATTGTGGATGAAAAAAGCAAACCCATTGAAGTGCAAGTGCCTTTTCAGCCTCAGCGTGTGGTGTGTTTAAGCCCTTCCACCGTGGATATTTTAGATGCTTTAGGCCTTGGACATACTATTGTGGGTTTTACCAAAGCCAAAGCAACCCCCAAGCACTTGGAAAAATATGAAGCAAATAAAGATATTGCAGATGTGGGTAGCATGAAAGAGCTAGACATGGAAGCCATCATGTCTTTACAGCCTGATATTATTTTTTCCAGCGATCGTATGGTTCGCTTGTATAAAGAGCTGCGCATGATTGCCCCCACGGTGCCCACATATATTGAATATTCTAAGGGTTTTTACGCTGGTTATAAAGAAAATGTTATGCAAATAGCCAAAATTTTTGGTAAAGAAAAAGAAGCTCAAGCACTGGTAGATCAGTTTGATGCACGCTTAGCGCAATTGCAAAAAGATTTTGGCGGCAAAAAAGCCATATTAGGTATTTTTGCCGGCGGAACCTTGAATACCTTAGGAGATGTGGGGCGTATTTCTCTTATTACGCATGACGTGGGCTTTGCAAATCTTGCCAAAGAAAAAAATGTTACGCATGGTAATATTTCTTCTTATGAATTGCTTTTAGCTAAAGACCCTGAATATATATTTATTTTAGATAAAGATAATGCCGTAGGTGCCGATGCCACCGCCGCTGAAGAGCAAATGAATAACGAAATTGTGCATCAAACCCAGGCCTACAAAAATAAGAAGATTATTTTCTTAAAGCCGGACAATGTGTGGTATGTGGCCGATGGTGGCATTACTTCCATGGATATTATGCTAAAAAATTTGGAAGAAAGCTTGTACGTCAAGTAAAGTCCATAAAAACATAGCGCCAAGACTATTGGAAATATATGCATAAAAATGCTGTGTAAGCATGAAGGCGCAAAAAGTCTCACCCCCGTCATATCTTGAAAGTTTGGCGGGGTGTTTTTTTATGAAGCTGACGCTAAAAGTAGCCATAAGGTACTCATGGTGTAGGCTTTATGCTTAACTAGTCGACACTGAAAAACTGCTTAAATACCAGTAAAAATAGAATTTATAGCTTAAAAAGCTTAATAAATTTTTCCAGAAATAAACGTATGGAATACGTTTTCTGGCAAAATTTAGACATATGAAATGCTTTTTTCAGTTGTCGGCTACACAAGACGTGCCTCTGGTATGGCTTGCCGCCACGTAAAATAAGCCGTCACTTGCTTACGGCGTCCCCGAAAGGGGTATTTGGAGTGAGCGTGCCTTTCTTAAAAGCGTGTGGAAACACGTTTTTAAGCATCAACTAACTAGTTTGAACAATAAAACCCTTTTGTTTTAAGAACTCCCGAACTTTTTTTACCTTTATATCTGAGGCATTTTTTTTGGAATATGCTACATAGAGTTGCATTTCGGGCAAGTCGTCAACCACTTCAATGGCTGTAATACGTTGCATATCTTGCCCTTCATCCACCATATAGCCGGGAAAAAAGGAAATACAAGGGCTATTACGCAACAGTCCTTTGATAATGGGAATGGTAAAGCGATCTGTATGCAGTGGAGAAAAGTTTTTGGCTATAAAATACTGCTCAAGGCATTGGGCAAAGCCGGAATCATATCTTGGCAATAAAATGTGCATATCAGTTAAATCTTGCAGATGCACGATGTTTTGCTTGGCTAAAGGGTTATGTTCGCACATGACCACCCTTGTGCGGCTTTGAAAGAGTTCAATACACTGTAATTCGCTTTCTTCCACTTTATGTTCTAAAAAAGCTACGGACACTTCATTATCTAACAGTTTTTGTATTAATACATTTTGTTCGGCCGCGAGGAATTGTACCGAAAATCCATGTTCTTGTAGCGCATAATAGGGCATAACTTTAGGGGTAATACTTTGCAAATGTACATAGTGCGCCCCTACGTAAATTTCCGATTCACGCTCATCATAAACTCTGGCCATGAATCTTTCTAAGTAGTCAGCTTGTTCAAAAAGCCTTTCCACTTCAGGGAAAATCTTTTTCCCATACTGAGAGAGTACAAGTCTTCCGCCTTCACGCAAAGTGAGTGGGGTGCCAATGTTTTCTTCCAGCCTTTTGAGTTGCGCGCTCACCGCAGGTGGAGAAACATGTAAAGCTTTTGCTGCGCTACGAACCCCTGCATGTTTAGCCACCATATAAAAAAAATACATTTGATTAAAATTTAATTGTAGTGCCATGCCTTTCCTTTAAAAAGTAAATCTAAGATTAGCGCTGAGGCTACTCTTAGGGAATTACAAAGAGAAAACTGTATAAATAAGAGTACTCATTTGTACTGTAATACAATTTTTTTCATGTAAAAAAATAGCTTTCCATGTGCTGTGCTAGTGCTCGCTCACTTGTTACATATGGAAATGTTTATGTTTTATTCATGTAAGTAAGAGGTGTTAAGTCGAAGTGAACAAAATTTAAATTTATATAACTTTACTTAACATGCTCACCATGTTTTCTATCTCAAAAGATATTGATTTTCAAGTTTAATCTCATGCTTGGGTTTTATGAGGGAAATTGAAATAGATAAAAGAAGTAAGGAGTGTACTACTTTGAAAAAGCACAGCAAAAAAATCGCAAACCCTTTGCGTACCGCAGCAGCATTGTCTCTCATCTGCGGGTCTTTTTTATTACCTCACACAGCTTTTAGCGCTGAAAGTGCCCCAACAATGCAAACAGATACTGTGGTTGTTACTGCTACACGCACAGAGCAATTGTTGGAAGATGTTTCCGCTAGCATGCAGATTTTTACTCAGGAATACATCAAGAAAATTGGCGCAACTTCTGTGACTGATGTTTTACGTACTGTGCAAGGTGTACAATTAGGAAAAAAATTAGGTCTTCGTGGTATGCCCAGTGAAGGTACCACCATTTTAATCAATGGGCGTCGTCCTGCCGGTGAGCTGAAAATGGGCACTGGTGCTAACCGCACCACAGATCGTGTGGATATTAATCGCATAGAGCGTATTGAAGTGCTTTCGGGCCCTTCCAGTGCCTTGTATGGTTCCACCACTGGCGGTGTGATAAATATTATTACGAAAAAATCTAGCGAACCTTCCGTTACTGCAGGTATTGAGGGCGGTAATATGAAGCTTCGTAACTATTATAGCGTAGATTCTGGCAAAGTTGGCAAGTTTGACTTTTTGGCCGATATTTCCATTGCGCAAAACTTACCCAATAATGATTGGCGCATAGATGATCCTGATACGGGATTTGGCGAGTACGACACCAGCGCCAATGGCTCAGAGTTTTTTGGCTCTGTGGTTATAGGCTATGATTTTAATGATGATCATAGATTGACCCTTAGCGGTGACTATTTCAATGAAGACTATTACACAGCCTATGCAGGAGCTGATAGAAACGGAAATCCTTCTTATGGCGAAACCTTTGAAAAAGCCGAACGCTACAGTGCCAGTCTTATCTATGACGGTAGCGTAGGGGACCATATGTATAGCTTTGGTCTTTCTTACGGAGGCTTAACAGAATTTCTTGATAGGGCTGATGATGCCAATGTGTACCAAACTTTCACAGCAGATTTTCAAGATACATGGTTTATTAATGACCAGCACTTGCTCACTTTTGGCGCAGAAATAAAATCTGAAACAGCTTATGTGAAAGATTCTGGCATTGATGTGGAAGAAACTTCTTTTGCTTTCTACGTGCAAGATGAAATGCGTTTTTTTGATGAAACACTTATTATTATTCCTGCTCTTCGTTATGATAACTTTGAATCCTGGGGGGGGAATTGGTCTCCTAAAATCGGCGCTGTGTGGAAATTCCATCCAGACCATCGCTTGAAGGCAAACTTTGGCTTAGGTTTCAGAGCTCCTCAAGTGGATGAACTCTATCGTAATTCTTTGCATAATGGTGACAATCCTAAAGAAAGCATTTCCGGTAAAGGTAAAACTTCCTACGGCTACATTGGGAACCCTGATTTGGAGCCAGAAAGAAGCACAAGCTGGGATATTGGCTATGAAGGTGGCTATGACAATATGAATTGGGGTGTTACCTACTTCCACAACAATATTAATAACCTCATTGGCGGTTGGGACTGGATTGATACGCCAAGAGGTGGGTATGATGGGTACTTTACCTTTGAACAAACAGCCATGGCACGCACACAAGGCGTTGAGGCTGCCTTCTCCATTGATTTCTTAGAATATTTCTCCTTTGGTATTAATTACACTTGGCTTGACGCGCGCGATGTAGAAACAGGCTATTTTTTGGATAATATGGCCGAGCATACCATACGCCTCAAGCTTGACTTTGTACAACCTGATTGGGGTACCACAGCCTCCATATGGACAGAAACTGCGGACACTTTCTATACTAATAGTGAGCTTGGTGAAGCTACCGCTTTCACCACAGTGAATGTGAGCGTACGTCAAAAGATTTTAGAACATTGCACGGTGTTTGCCAGCGCTACCAATATCTTTAATGTCATGGGCAGCATGGGCAGTTATTATGATGTGGACCCCATGGAGTGGAAAGCAGGTATTGAAGTAACCTTCTAATACAAACAAAAATTTACAACGTGTGCGTAAAATGCCTTCCTTTTTACGCACACGCTTATTTTTCTCTCTTTTTTCACTATACAATTACATAAGAACTATGAAAGGACTTAATCATGAAAAAATGTACTCTCTTGTCTTGCCTATTGGCTTTATGTTGTTGGGCATTGGTGCCAAATATGGCTACAGGTGCTGAAAATACCATAGATTATAAAGAAAGCATTACAAGTACCAAGGGACATGCCAAGGTAACCACTACCATTGAAGCACAAATTCCTCTTAACCCTAAAAGGGTAGTGTCCATTGATTTTATTACCCCAGATCTTTTAGCCTCTTGGGGTATACTTGATAAAGTGGTGGCCATGCCTAAAGCTGAGAGCTTGCCACATTTACAAGCTGAAATGGATGCAATACCTTCTTCTGGCGGCATGAAAGAGTTTGACGCCAAAGCCATTGCAGCCCTTAAGCCAGATCTCATCACCATAAGCGCACGCCTTGGCGGAAAATATGATGAAATTTCGCGCATAGCTCCCACCATTATCAATGCAGTAGAATATGACATGGACCCTTTTGAAAGCTTCAAAGAAGTGGGGATGCGCAATGCTAAAATTTATGGCATGGAAGCCAAGTTTCAAGAGCAATTGGCGGCCATTGAAAAACGCGTAACAGCCATTAAGGAAAAATCTCAGGGAAAAACCATGCTGGGCATTATCATTGTGCGTGATGAAGCCATTGTTCTTGGTAATAATAGCCGCGCTTCCATGATTCCTGTGAGCTTTGGTTTCACTAATGTAGGTATCAATGAAAAAACAGGAAGAAGCACAGTAAAAACCCTTGAAGCCATTAAAAAACATGACCCTGACTATATTTTTGTGCTGAGTAAGGATTTAGGCGTGAGTATGAAAGGCGCACGCCCCGCAGAAGAAGTGCTTAAAAGCGCTATTTTCCAAAATAGCAAAGCTTTTAAAAACGGTCATGTGGGTTATTTAAATCCAGGCATATGGTATCTTGCCGAGGGCGGGGTAGAGGCCATGGATATAATGCTTAGCGATGTGGAAAAAGTAGTAAGCAAATAACATCACATGGATTTAAGAGTTGCCACTATCTTTGGTGAAGAACTCATAATACTATGCATGGGGAGGAGAAGCTTGTATACGGCTTTCCTCCCCTTTCTTTGGTGAAGAGCCGTCTTATTGCCCCTATCTTTGGCGAAGAACTTCCATGAGACCTACGCAATGAATTGCGCAGAGGTCTTTATTCAGACGAAGGAAGGTATTTTATTTATACACGCAAAAAAAGCGATTATGATTTCTCATAATCGCTTACTTTGTTTGCTGGTGGGCAGTGAGGGGATCGAACCCCCGACATCCGCCTTGTAAGGGCGGCGCTCTACCAGCTGAGCTAACTGCCCGCGAAGAATGTTCTATAAGAAGTCACAGTCATTGTCAACATAAAAAATACTTTTTGTAAAATTGTTTTTTTACAGTTTTTTTATGGCTGTGAAATTTTTTATTGTAATTAAATAATACTATTACGCAATATGCCTATATTCTCAATTTCTAATTCCATCACATCGCCGCTTTGTAAGAACTTAGGCGGATCAAAACTCATGCCCACGCCGGCAGGGGTACCGGTGGCGATAATATCTCCGGGGAGTAAGGTAGTGCCTTTTGAAAGGAGATGAATGAGTTTTGCTATGGAAAATATCATCAAAGAAGTATGTGAATTTTGACGTACTTCGCCATTAATACGGCTTTCCAATTGTAAGTTTTGTGGATCGGCTAAAGCATTACATGTAACAATGCAAGGACCAAAAGGGGCTGAGCCATCTAAAGCTTTTCCCACATACCACTGGCTTGTGCGTCTTTGTAAATCACGCGCAGAAAGATCATTGATGATAGAATAGCCAAAAACATGGCTCAAAGCATCTTCTTCAGTAATATTGATACCTTTCTTTCCTATGATAACAGCAAGCTCCACCTCATAGTCATATTTGGAGGTAATGCCCACATGGTTACTTACAGCGCTTTCAGGGTGCGCAATGGCTGTACTTGGCTTGGTAAATATAAAGGGAAATTCGGGGATTTTCTGTTCTGCGTCGGGGCGCGTAAATTCTTGCATATGCGCCACATAATTAATGCCGGTACATAAAATATTGCGCGGCGGGTTGGTATAGGGGGCTTGTAAGGTGCAAGAAGCGTAGGGGAGGCTTGTTGCTGCAGTGGCTTTTTGTAAAGCACTTTCTAAACGCGGAAAAAGTGCCTGCCCTTCTTCCACAGCTAAGCGTAAGGTAGACGGTAAAGAGCTATCAATACGACATACATCCACAATGGTTTCTGTTTCAGGCTGCCAAATGCCCCAAGAGAGCGTTTCCGGCTTGCTATGGGTGTAAAATGAAACAAGGCGCATAGAATTTCCTTTAAATGAGTGTAAAAGGTTTATTATACATTGGTAGCGGGTTGCGCTTTTTCACCGCGAATAATGCGCACAAGACTACGCACATTACGCAAGCCTATAACACGCCAATTTCCATTTTCTTGGCGTAACCATGCTTCCACAGGGTAAGAATTGCCATTGCCATGGTCTTTTAGTGTAAAGGGAATATACACAGCGCCGCTTTCTTCCACAGGCTGCCCTATGGCTGTTATTTCTTTGCGCCCCATGGATGCCTCAGCAAAGAGGGTGGACAAAAGCCCGCCTGGTTTTTCTGTTTGAATTTCTTTGCCGCCAAATGCCCCAGAGCGTACGCCGTAGCGCACAAAAGCTGAGGCTTCCCCCACTAAGGTGTCTCGTAAAGTTTTACGCGCCGTTTCATTTTGCGTTACCGTTGAAAGCATTAATGCCAGCACGGGGGGTAAGGTTTTTTGATCGGCTTTACCGGCATCTTCAATGAAAATATCCACGCATTGACCAATAAGACTTTCCATATTGATGGAAGTGTCAAAAAAAGCTTGGTCGCCCGTATCTAACGCTTGCTGAATATCGTGCAATGTTTGTACAGGAGTATTTCCTGCATAAGAAACGTGCAAGGGAGAAACACAAAAAAATGCAGCCATGACACATAAAAAAACATATTTCATATTTACCTCAAGGTTTGTTTAGAGTTTATAGTATTGGGAATAATCAAGCGCCCGCGCTTACGTTAGGGGCTTTTCTACAGCTTCATTGCTGGAGGGCTCTGAAGGTGAAGAAGGTTTTGTAAGAGATTCAGCGCTAGCCTTTTGCAACTTTGCCGATAAATCTTGCAATAATGTTCCTGCTGTTTGTGCGCTTTGCAATAAAGAACTGGCATCTTGCCCCTGCTCCAAGCGTCTTTCCAGCCACTGAGAAATGTATATAATGTCATCAGAACTCATACTGCGTGCTGGTGGCGAGGCCTTACGCACAGCAGTGATGAATGCTTCGCGTGCTAGTGTTCTTTCATGTATGCTTCTTTGATACTGAGCATTAAGCCCATCAATGCGCATTTGAATGGTATTGGTAGCCGTAGTATCTTTTTTTTCCAAGGCTGCATCATACTCAAAAATAACTTCAGTAAGTTTACTATGTATGTCTAAGGATGCTTGTACCGTTTTTTCAATATGTTGCATGTGTGTGCTGAAGTCAGATAAAGAACCAATGCCCTGTAAGACACTGCCAAGGGTAGCAAACTCTTTAGCATAGGCTTGCAAAATCTTTTCTGGCGCCGCTGTAGTATTCTCTTGTGCTGGCTGCGCAGCTGCGCGCTGCATGCTTTGCACAAATCGTACAGCGTATAAATCGTATAAAGCTGACATCATGGGGCTATTAAAGGCATAGCGCAATAAGGCAGACCTTGCCCCCAAAACATCCTTACTTTCTTCAGGCATAAGGGCATGCATCTTTTGTCCGTAGCGTAAATTAACGGAAGACAAACTAAAGTTGGCGCCTGTGCGAGGGGTGTACCTTTGTACAAACCACTGGGCGGCATCATCCACAAAAGAAAGGGGAACTCTCGTGTCTTGTGTGACTTTGGGAGCCACGGGGGTTATGGGGGGGGCTATGCTTGCCGTTGAAGGCGTGCCAGCATCTTCAACTTTTTCTTCCTTTTTTGTATCGGCGGCTGTGGTAGCATCGTCAGTCTTGGTTTCGGTTGCACTGTGCTCTTGAGTATTTTCTTGTGCAGCCTCGTCTAAAGCTTGGCTTTGCGCATGGGAAGTATTTTGTGTGCTGGTAGTGCTTGAAACGGAAGTAGTCTCTGTTTGGGAAGTGGCTTGTGCTGAAGGCGGCGCAGACATGGCGCCCTGTATGCGCTGTTCACGTTGTTTGGCCACAGTGCTGGGAGTTACTGCACCATGATCAAAGTTTGGAATATAATTTTGCACCACTTTTTCTAAAGGAGTATCCTTTACCACTGTCTCCACATTCTCTTTTACCTGAGTTCTGAGTACTTTTTTTTCTTCTTCATCTTGCATAAGCCAAAATAAAGCTCCCCCAGTTACAATGAGGGCAAGGACTGTCCATAAAGCCAGATTGAGAAGCCCACCACGCCCCTTGGCCGGTTGCGGCAAGGAGGACATAGAATTTGGTTTGAAATTGGTCATGATATTCCTCAATATATAAGATGTAGAAAACTATACATAATTATATAACAGTACGCTTGACAGTATGAATAATTTGCAGATTTTTGTCTATAAAATAATGAGATATTCTCTAGACAAAAAAACGCTAGCTGTATCTGCAAGCCAAGGTACGAGTACACAGGGCACTTTTCAAAACTATTTACGCTCGCTTTCCAGCATGTAGGGTAATCAAGCTGTGGGCTCATGGCTACATATGGTGCCCAATGCCTTACTATTGTTTCCTATGAAGGTGTTTTTACTAAAATGTATCTTTCCTCACTTAAAAGAAGGATGGTTCTTTTTTATGCGTTATTTTAACGAGTTAAAACGTTAGAACTTTCTTCTTTTTGGTATTTCGCTTGACCCCAAAAGACAAATACGATAGGCAGAGGAGTATACGTTTTTATTTTAAGATTGTAATTTCATAGAAGTTACAAAGATGGAGGAACCATGTCTAATATCATGTACTTTTTTATGGCAGTAGCCGCACTTATAGTGGGCTATATTGTGTATGGAAGCATTGTAGATAAAATCTTTGGTGCAGACCCCAACAGAAAAACGCCCTGTCAAACCAAGGCTGACGGCGTTGACTATGTGGAAATGAAACCATCCAAAATTTGGCTTATTCAGCTTTTAAATATTGCTGGTGTGGGTCCCATCTTTGGCCCCATCTTAGGCGCTTTATATGGTCCTGCTGCTTTGGTTTGGATTGTAGTGGGCGCTATTTTTGCTGGCGCTGTGCATGATTACCTTTCCGGTATGCTTTCCATGCGTTATGGCGGTAGCAATATGCCTAATATTGTAGGTTACACCTTGGGTAATGGTGCCAAGCAATTGATGCGCATTTTTTCCGTAGTTCTTCTATTGCTCGTGGGCGTAGTGTTTGTTTCTGCCCCTGCTAAATTACTTAGCATCATGACTCCCGAATGGATGAGCTTTAATACATGGTTAATTATCATCTTTGCTTATTACTTCATAGCAACGGTTACTCCTATTGATAAAATTATCGGTAACTTATACCCTCTCTTTGGTGCTGTGCTTATGATTATGTCTGTGGGTATGATAACCATGCTCATCGCAGACGATTATACCTTCTACCCTGCCATGGAGTGGACCAATCAGCATCCTAAAGGCTTACCATTATGGCCTCTTATCTTCATTACCATTGCTTGTGGTGCCATTAGTGGTTTCCACTCTACACAATCACCGCTTATGGCACGTTGCTTACCCAATGAAAAACTTGGTAAGCCTGTTTTCTACGGTAGTATGATTGCAGAAGGCGCCATTGCTCTTGTATGGGCCACTGTGGGCATGACTTTTTACCAAGACCCTGCAGCCCTTGGCGAAGCCATTGGCGCCGGCGGCCCTGGTAAAGTTGTAAGCGATGCAGCTTATACTCTTATGGGAAGCGTTGGTGGTATCTTTGCCATGCTTGGTGTTATTGTATTGCCCATCACTTCTGGTGATACGGCTTTCCGCGCCACGCGTTTGACCATTGCAGAAGTATTTAAATTGCCACAAAATGAAGCTACCAAGCGTTTATTTATTGCTGTGCCTCTTTTTGTTTTGGGCGCCATTCTTTCGCAAGTGGACTTTAACATTATTTGGCGTTACTTCGGTTTTGCTAACCAAACCCTATCTTCCATGGCTTTATGGGCTGGAGCTGCATATTTATACCGTAACGGCCGCTTCCATTGGATTGCCTCTTTACCTGCCACTTTCATGACTGCTGTGTGTGGTGCCTATATCTTGGCTGAAAAGAACATGGGCTTGGGCATGAGCTATGAAACTGCCAATATCATTGGTGTGGTTTTTGCCCTTCTTTGCTTGGTGGCCTTTATTCTTCGTGGGAATAAGGCAAAAGTTGAAGAATATGTTGACTAGTTTAAAATAGAACTTATTTTTAAAGGGAGGGGCTGAGGCTTCTCCCTTTTTTTATAAGAATAACATAGTTTTTCAGTATGTTATTTGCATCTGAATTTTTTATGCTATTTAGGCTTGCATTTCTTAAAAGTAATGATTACTATTAAGTCCAGAACAGCTTACTGAAGGAGGCCACAATGACTAGCCTACAAGAAATTCGTTATGATATAGATTGGAATCTCACACCTGAGCATGCAGTAACCATGTATTTAGAATGGGGAAACAATGATTGGAACGCCGAATATCCCCCAGTACGTTCTAAGGATGATTTTTCCACTTATTTTGTTATAGATACATGGGGTGATGAACCCTTATTACGCTTAGTGCGCCGCAACTCTGAAAATGCGGAAGATATTTTCACCATGCCTCTTCCTGAAGAATTACGCCCAGAATTCCATGAAGAAAATGCCAATTTACGGGGTATATTTGCTCCTACCAAGGGCATTAAGCAATGGCTCAAGACGCAAATGGATTAAAAATTTTTTTACGGACGTAAAATACTGACTGGGCTTTATTTTATTGTTTCCGTCGTGTGTACCCGCACTTTGATCTCCTCACAAAGCATGGTATAACGTACACTCCTCACACTAGGCTCCCTTATTTTAAGGGAGCCTCCTTTTTTGTGATTCACATGGTGTATATTATGAAGGGGTATGTGGAGCACACGTGCCTTTTTGAAAAGTAGGTGAGAACGTGTTTTTAGCATTAATTCTGTAAAAAAAGCCCCCCAGAATGTGGGGAGCCTTGCTTCATGTATATAGGGCTTATATAAAAATTATTTTGTAACGTTGGTACTTTGGCCGGGACTTAAGGCCAAACACCTACAATTTGGCGCGTGGCGAGAAAGTTCTTTTTCAAATTGCGCTACGTTGGTGTCCAAAGCAGGGAAAGTGCCAAAATGCATGGGAATAACCCTATCCACATGTAAAAGCGTACATGCGTGGGCTGCTTGGCGCGCATCCATGGTAAACACACCGCCAATGGGTAAAAGAGCTACGTCCATAGGATACAGTCTAGCCCACATTTCCATATCACCAAACAGGGCTGTGTCACCGGCATGATAAATGGTTAGTCCACTGGGTAATTTGATAATATACCCTACAGGCAAGCCCGTGGTGGAGGTATGCAAGGCCGGAATCATGGTGATATGCGCGCCCTTATGGCTTACTGTACCGCCAAAATTAAAGCCTATGCCATTGAGCACTTGCTCTTGAGGGACGCCTTGTGCTGTTAAGGCCACGGCAGTTTCTACCATGGCACCCAGCATGGCTTTGTGTTTTTGGCAAATGTCTACAGCTTGACCCACATGATCGCCATGGTCATGTGTTACAAGTACTACATCAATGGGGGGAAGGTCAGATGAGCTCATACAGGCTGTGGGACAGCCATCCAAAAAGGGGTCAATAAGAATGCTCACTTCAGCTTCTTCAATAAGAAAAGCAGAGTGACCAAGCCAAGTAATTTTTGCCATAGTAAACTCCTTTTTTACTTTCTGCGTTATATAAAATAAGCACTGATTTCTTGACAGCAAGGGGCTTGCGGTATAGGAATTAAAAAGTTTTTCGCGCCCGTAGCTCAGTTGGATAGAGCGTTGACCTCCGGAGTCAAAGGCCGTGTGTTCGATTCACGCCGGGCGCGCCATTAAAATCCTAGAAAATCCCTTAAATATAAAGACTTCACGAAAAAATGCAGTAAGTTTAGG
>CAYJNA010000045.1:0-18868 GCA_964371225.1 uncultured Desulfovibrionaceae bacterium | reverse complement strand
CTACATAAGACTTCACATAATGTATTATGCAGAAGTTTTTTGCAGTGCCGCGTAAAGTAATCGACAGTGAAGAGCTTTTTAGGTGTTGTACGCGTATTGTGTAGCAAGAAGGGAAAGTGCTATGCTGCCCATAAAAAAAGTCCTTAGAGTGTATCTAAGGACTTTTTTTATCCGTATGGAGATTTTCTTTAGACTATGTTTGCTTTTTGCAAAACGTCACGTAAATATTCTTTGTTTGCATCAGAAATAGAGCATAAAGGTAAACGGAAACTTTCTTCCATTTTGCCCATCATTGCCAATGCTGTTTTTACCGGAGATGGGTTTGTTTCCACAAACATGCTACGATTTAAGGGCATAAGTTCATAATGAATCTCTTGTGCTTTGCTTAAATCACCCGCAGCGAAAGCTTTACAAAGCTCTGCCATTTTTTTAGGTGCCACATTGGATGTCACAGAAATAACACCAGTTCCACCAAGAGAGAGCAGAGGTAATACTGTAAAGTCATCACCGGACATAACACTAAAGCCTTGAGGGCGCCCTGCACATTCTTCTATAACATCAGATACTTGTGCTGTATTGCCCGTAGCTTCTTTTATACCCACTATGTTACTAAATTCTTTAGCAAGACGCCCCACAGTGACAGGTAATAGATTGCAGCCTGTGCGTCCTGGCACATTGTATAAAACAGTAGGAAAATCTACTGCTGTAGCAATGGCTTTATAGTGTTGGTATAAACCTTCCTGCGTAGGTTTATTATAATAGGGTGTGATGAGTAAGGCACCATCTGCACCGGCTTGTTTAGCAAAACGTGTCAGCCTAATGGCTTCTTCTGTATTGTTAGAACCGGCACCAGCAAGCACAGGAACGCGTCCCTTGGCTTGATCGATACAGATTTCTATGACTTTTTCATGCTCTTCATGGCTTAACGTAGCAGATTCTCCAGTGGTTCCACATGGTACTAGACCATTGATTCCCTCTTGAATTTGCCATTCGATAAACTGGCGATAAGACTTTTCGTCTATTTTGCCATGGCTAAATGGCGTCACCAGAGCAGTAAATGCACCTGCAAACTGCATACAATCCCCTCACTAATAGTAACTAAGCTGTATAAACCTTGTCTAAAATCTAGACAAAACGGTCACTATTGGTTCAAAAACTCTTTAAGTTCTTTACCTGCACGGAAGAAAGGAAGACGTTTTGGCTCAACGGTTACAGAATCACCTGTTTTAGGATTGCGACCGGTATACCCTTCGTATTCTTTTACTTTAAAGGAACCAAAACCGCGAATTTCTACTCTTTCGCCAGCAAGCAAAGAATCTTTCATGCAGTCTACAAAGGTAGTAACCACGAGAGAAGCATCTTCCATGGGTAGGTTGGCTTCTTCGGCAAGTGCCTTAATGAGTTCGCTTTTGTTCATACTATCTCCAAAAAATTAAACTAGTAGTGTAATCTACTTAACGTAAGTTACAGAATTTTCAAAATAAAGTAAATATCTATTCAGCAGGAATCTGCAAAACATTTCTTTCAGCCAAATCGTCAAGCATACCTAAGCGTAATTGTTGAATTTTTTTCGCAATTGTTTCTATGTCTACGCAAGCTGGTGAGCCTGGAGCGTAACTTAAAAATGGTGTTTGTTGGCGTACTGCTTCCATAAGCTTGTTATCAAAGCGCACTGAGCCTAAGAGTACAGGCTCTATGCCTAAAAATCTTTGGCATGCCATGAATAATGTATCAAAGGCACGCTTTTCTTCTTTAGCATTTTCCACTTGGTTTACAATGACCATGAAATCATTAACCCTGTGGTTTGTGTGCAAAATTTTCATAAGCGCATAGCTATCTGTTAGGGAAGTAGGTTCTGGTGTAATAACCACCACACGCACGGCAGCCATGGCAGCAAAAGCTTGCACCATATCCGTGATTCCAGCGCCTAAGTCCATGAAAACATAATGATATTCTTTTAAAAGTGGGTTAATGCGTTTTAGCAATAATTCACGTTGGTCCACATCAAGTTCCACCAATTCGGGCATACCAGAAGCTGCAGGTAAAATATCCAAGCCATTGTCAATTTTATGCACTACTTCTTTCATGTGGCAATTGCCAATTAAAGCATCTTGCATGGTTTTATCTGGAGTGATGCCCAGCAAGACGTCTAAGTTGGCAAGCCCCATATCACAGTCCATCAAAATGGATGGAAGAGCCATGTGTTGTAGCGCATAAGCGAGGTTTAAGGTGATGTTGGTTTTGCCAACGCCGCCTTTACCACTCATAATACAAACGCTCATAGTTGTATTGGACATTCTATACCTCATCGCAACTGCCAAAAAGAAAGCGCTTCTCGTGAGAAAGTACAAGAGTTCGCGTATCATCCAGGCTTTTATTTGCTTTTTTATAAATACGTAGGGGAAGTTGATCTTGCAGAGCTTTTTCTAAAGCTTCTGCAGCGTGTTTTAATAATGTCTGTACATTGCTCACGTCTTTACACATTTCGGCAATGCCTGCATGCAGGTGCAAATCATGTAATTCGCATGTTTCAAGTACAGACTCTACTATGCTTTGCGCCCGAAAAAGTTTGGCGCCGGGGAGTAAGAGTGCAAAACTGTCAGAATCAAGAATGCCCAATGTGTCACAAATTTCACAATGCTTTTCCATGGCATCATGCAAAGTGCGTGTGGCTGATTCTAAGCATACATTGCTATGGGGTGCAAAGCCAAAGCGTACAAAGGCAAGGGGTGATGTGCCACGTTTTGCTCTAATGACTTCTTTTTCTGCTTGTAATAAGAAAGGAGAAGCCAAGAGCATTTGTCCTATAAGCTCTGGTGATTGGAGGCGTTTTCCGGCCGTTAAATTGGCCATATGAATATACGCACTCATTTCGCTTAGTTCTAAAGCGTACCAGCCTTCAGGCAAACATTCAGCACAAATTTTCTCCCAATCCCTTGTATCCATATTTGAAACAAGCTTAGCCACCACAAAGTAAGAAGCAGGAATATCATTCCCTTCTTTTTGTGGCACAAGCTCTCGATGTGCCTGTAACAGCTCTTGAACTAAAGCCTCAGGTGTCACTCGAGTGGAGTACTTTTTATTGTTTTTTGTCATGTTGGTGCAAGAGGTAATCACGTTGAAAAATATCTATGCGTCCATTGAGCACAGCGTCCACATCGCCCATTTCGGTATTGCTACGATGATCTTTTACCAATCTATACGGGTGTAAGGTATAGGTGCGTATTTGACTACCAAAAGCAATAGCTTCTTTATCTGCATATTGGGCTTGCTTTTGTGCATCCCTTTTACGCAACTCTAAGTCATAAAGGCGTGCCCGTAAAATTTGCAAGGCCGTTTCTTTGTTATGATGTTGTGATTTTTCATTTTGACACTGCGCAGTCACACCGGTGGGAATATGCGTAACACGTACAGCCGAACTGGTAGTGTTCACACTTTGGCCTCCGGGGCCACTGGAGCGGAAAGTATCAAAACGTAAATCAGATTCTTTAATCTCAATCTGTATATCTTGCCCTGCATCGGGAATAATGTCCACCGAAGCAAAGGATGTATGCCTGCGCCCCGAAGAGTCGAAGGGAGATATACGAATGAGCCTGTGAATGCCGCGCTCACTTTTTAGCAAACCAAAAGCAGAAGAACCGCTGATACGCAAGGTAACACTTTTCAGTCCTGCTTCATCGCCGCTCAAATAGTCCATTTCTTCCACTTTGTATGCGTGAGATTGCGCCCAGCGTGTGTACATACGTAAAAGCATTTCTGCCCAGTCTTGCGACTCCGTACCACCTGCACCGGGATGAATTTCTAAAATGGCATTGTGGCTATCTTCTTCAGCTGAAAGGAGCATATGCATCTCTGTGGCGTCTAAAAGCGTAGCCAAAGCATCTACTTGCTCTGCTAAATTTTCTAAAGCTTCTTGTACCTCATGGCTTTGTTCGCCGCCATTTTCGGCGCAAGCTTCTCCGGCTAGAGTGAGCCAGTCTTGCATGTCAGTATGGCTATTTTGCAAAAAAATTAAGCGTTGCGCTTCTTCTTCAAAGCGACGTTTTTCTTGTAATATAGGCGTAAGAGCTACAGGGTCGTTCCATGCATCTGGTTTGGACAAATGCTCTTCAATTTCTTGCAAGCGTTTTTGGCAGCCAGCAAGGTCAAAGACGCCCCCAAAGAGTTTGAAAGCGATTTGAAAGGGCTATGCTGCGTGTGCGTAAGTCGGCAAGTTGTAACATGGTTTCCTGTAAGGTATTAATTTTTGTGCCGAATCGTGCGGCGGGCTATTCCTAGGCATACAAGGAAAATCCCTAGAAATGTCCAAGGGATGTATGCATATATGGCGTGAAAAAGCGTGTTTTTTGTCTGTGTTTGTGCCTCTCCGTCAAGGCTTTGGGCAACAAATTGACTGCCGCGCAAACGCACCGTACCTGTAGCATCTATGATGGCAGATATACCGGTATTTGTATTGCGTATGAGCCAGCGCCCTTGTTCCACAGCGCGCATACTCGTGAGCTGCAAATGCTGCTCCGGCGCTGAAGAGTCTCCAAACCATCCATCATTACTTATATTCACTAAAATATTTGCCCCATCTTGTACACGTTTTTGCGCCAGTTCGGGGAATATGCCTTCATAACAAATCAACATGCCAAGGGCAAGAGAAACAGATGGGGAAGAAGCCATATTTTTTAAAGGTTTTTCTTGCGTGCCCACACTAAAGGCACCAATGCTCTGTAAAAGCCCTTCCAAAAAATTCCACTTGAGCCACATGGGAACATATTCACCAAAAGGAACAAGGTGTACTTTATCGTAATAGCCCCATAATCCCCCTTGGTCGCTAATAAAATAGGCTCTATTAAAAGGACGATTTTGCCCCGAAGGGTCCACATTGATGGCAGGTGCTCCCGTTATTAAGGGGGTATGCGCTTGACGAACAAATTTTTGAAGCTTTGGCCCAAAGACAGGATGCTGTTCCACAAAAAAAGGCATGGCTGTCTCTGGCCAAATAAGTAATGGCTGTGCTTGAGGTGATTTTAGCCGCATGGCGTGTAAAGCCTCTGTGCTTAAGCGTATATAGGTGTCTAAGGTAGCTTCTTGCAGCTGAGGTTCCCATTTTATATTTTGGTCAATATTTCCCTCCACCATGATAACGGGAAATGCACTGCCTTGTTCTTGAGGCTTCCAATGAAGACTATATAGCCCCCAAAGTACAAGCATGGCACACAGTAAAGAGCTTAAAGCCATTGCAGGAATACGTGCTTTCCAGGTGATTTTACTTTGAAAACACGCATAGAGGCAGAGGCTGAAGGTTACATAGTAGGCTGAGAGTGCATAAGTGCCAAATAAGGAAGCGCCTTGGATAAGTACAGGGTAGGGGGCAAAGGCTGCGGACAAAGTAAGCCAGGGAAAACCTGTGAGTAAAGTACCGCGCAAAAGCTCAAGGCCGTACCAAAGACAACCTAAAGCGATAACTTTTGCCATAGGCTCATGTGCCATATACTTATGGCATACATGGGCAGCAAGGCTATATACCCCTGCATACAGCCCAATATATGCGCCCATGGCCAAAGCACAAGGTATGGCTAAAGCCCAAGGCATGCCCCCCACATAATGTATTGGGATGGCAAGCCAATAAAGCGCTGCTGTACAACCTAAAATACCCGTAAGCCAGCCATGGCGTAAAGCTTCTTGAGAGCTATGCGCTTTTTCCCCAAGATAAACCAAGGCCATCGGATAAAGAAGTATTAGCGGTGATATTTGCCCTATATCATTGGGAAAGCCAAGCCATAAGCCCACAGCGCCAAGAGCCATGGCTATGGCTTTATTAAAGCGCGTAAACCAAGGCTGTTGCACATCTGTGGGGGGGCATACTGGCTTAGAAGAGGTGTTATTAGGCACGTGTGTAGGGCTTATTCATTGTTCTTCTACTAAATCTGCGCTTTTATCTACCAGCACTCGCCTAATAAATTTGACATCGGCCTCTTGCACGGTAAATGTCCAGCCATCAATATGAAAGATTTCTCCCTCAGTAGGCACATGTCCAGCTTGTAAGCATAAATAACCACCAATGGTGTCCACTTCATCGGAACTTAAAGCTATACCAAGCTTTTCCAAATCTTCAAGGTAGGCACGTCCTGTGAGTTCATAGCTTGGAGCCTCAGGATTATCAGAAATGACTTGAATGTCTTTTTCTTTGGAAATATCGTGTTCGTCTTCAATATCTCCCACGATTTCTTCCAAGACATCTTCAATGGTGATAACACCGGAGGTGCCACCATATTCATCAAGAGCAATGGCTATATGTAATTTCTGTGTACGAAATTCTTGTAAAAGTTCGCGCACGCCTTTGGTTTCAGGCACAAAAAATGGCTCGCGCATGATGGCGTCCACCACGGTATGAACTTCCTTAGGATTGATAAGATCACGCAACAAGTCTTTAGCATGGATAATGCCAATAATGTTATCTCGTGTATCGTGGAAAACAGGAATACGCGAATGCCCTGAATCTACAATGCATTGCGCTGCTTCCGAAAGAGAAGTTTGAGATGGAACGCAATCAATGTCTGTGCGAGGTGTCATAACATCTTGCACTTGTAAATCATCAATGCGTAATATGCTAAGAAGCATGGATTCTTCATCCGCGGCCACTTCACCGTCGGCGCGTGCTTCTAATATAGCTTTTTCTAAAGTTTCTTCATCTACGCCACGACCAAAAAATTTACTTAGTCGTGACCAGAGCGTACTGTCGGAAGCTCCGTCCAAGCGATCCTCCAAGGTTGATGTTAATAAATATAGCAGATACTGCTTGCAATATGCAGTAGATTTTAAAAAATTTCTACTAAATTTTTTTGGTTTGTTCCATATGTGTACGCATTATCCAAGTGGATAATGCTGGAATACTTTTATTGCTATCTGTGGGAAACCATTCAATTTTAGGGTTAGCTTCATCTAAATGAGCCCACTTTTCAAAGCGCATAGAAACTTGCCAAAGATTACTTTTTTCTATGTGGATTAATGTAATTACACGACAAGAAAGCCAAAAGCCCACAGAATTTTTTTCGGTGGCGCCATTTTCAGCTTTTGCTTCTTCTGCACTTTTCAGCTCAGGCTGAGCAGAACTATCCTTGGCTTGTTTGTTAGCAAGGACAAGCAAAAAGAGCAAGCGGTCACTTTGCTTAACTTTTTGTAAATGTTGTTCCATGACGCGCTCATGTATGCAAACGCGCAAACCACCAGCAGAAATATTGTCCAAGACCATGTCATTTTGACTATTTGGGCGATATAATAAAAAGGGTTTTTTTATGTCGCTCTTGCTTAGCGGCAAGGGGTCTGCATTACTGGCGAGCCACATGCACATGCCCAAAATGCTGGGTTTTGGTGGAGCATAGCGTAAAAATGCGCGCTTTTGCCCCGGTGAAATATTGGCAGGTGTTTGGACATACAGCTCAGTTAAGGTACCTTTTCTTTGGCTTTTAAAGGTCATGCCCACGAAATGGAAAAAAGAGGTCTGTCCATTTTGTTGAATGGAAAAGAAAATTTGTAAGGGTACATCCAGCCATTGATGGGCGCCAAATGCATCAGTTACTTGCAGAATGAGATGGTCTTGAGTTATGGCAATGCATGTGCCTTCAGCTGTAAAGCCCTGAAAATCGCCTTGCATGACCTCCATACGCATAAGACTGCGCTGCGCCATGGCTGCATGGGTAATGCTTTGTACAATGGCAATGCGCCTTTTTTTTTGGGCACGATGGGCAAAAAAAGCACGTACTTTATCTGTAAAACTATATAATAAAATAGCTAAGATAATGCCACCTATGCAAGCTAAAATTACGTGAGAAACAAGCATGAAGAGTCCTAAAGGCTAATAAGGTTAGAAATAATATACATTTCCTTTCAGAGAAAAGTAGGCACTATGAGGTACTTGTCAATGCTGACAGTACAGTAAGTTTTTTAGGATAAATGCTCATATGCTACCATGTCTTTAGTGATCAATCTTAGAATCGTAAAAGGTGTAAATGCCTTTTTTCTTTTTAGAGCGGTACAAAGCCTTATCGGCACGCACATACAACTCTTCATAACTTGAAGCATCAGAAGGGTAAAGGGCTATGCCTACGCTGCAAGAAATTTTTACCTTTACGCCTTCACCTTCCAGTGTTTGGCGGAAAAAGTCTAAAACTTTGTCGAGCTTTACTAATAAAATTCCTAAATTTGGCATGTTTTTGATGTAAACAATGTATTCGTCGCCGCCCATACGTCCAACAATGTCATCACTACGAAAAATACTGGCCAAGCCATTGGCTAGGTTCTTAATGACAATGTCTCCCACAGCATGCCCAAGATTATCATTAACTTGTTTAAAGTTATCCACGTCTATGATGCACAAAACGCCTCTTTTATCTTGGGAAAGCATAATTTCCCTTTCAATAAGCTCAGCAGAAGCCGTTTTATTATATAAACCTGTAAAGGGATCTCTTTGCACATCTTCACGTAGTTTTAGTAAGTTACGAGTTTCCTCGTCCACATTTTTTATTTCGCCAATGGCTTTGGTGGTGCTATCGTTCATATCAACCCAAACGCCTTGACGCAATTGGCACCAAATCCATGCATCAGATGCATTTTTTATGCGTACCAAGGCTTCAGATGAGCTACCGCCGGCTTTTAACTTGGCATGCATGGAGTGGAATAAATCCATATCATCTGGGTGAATGATGTCATCGTCCACAGGATAATAATCCGCTGTTGCTACTGGTAAAGTATAGCCAAATTTCTTGAAGAATTGTTTAGTGGTGTACAGTTTTTGCGTATTCCAATTGTATTCATACAAAATATTTTCGGACGATTCAAAAAGGTAGCGATACCGTTCAGACATATTTTGTTCGCGCATCTCTTTCTTTTTTCGTTCCGTTATATTGGTGATAATACTCCAAAACCAGCGACCATCCGCATCGGACATGATGCGCGCTGTTTCTAAAATCCATGTGACAGTGCCCTGAAGGGTTTGCACACGATATTCAAGGACAATAATTTCCTCGCCTTCTTGGAGGGCTGCGTCCATGGCGTGATGTACACGTGTTCTATCATCAGGATGTATAAGGTTATTCCAACGTTGTTGATAATCTTCTTGCAATTCTTTTTTACTTATCCCCAAAGAACGTAAAAAAGAGTCTCCATATTCTAAAATCGTCCATTCGGCATCATCCTTAAAGCGAACCACACCGGCCGGTACTTCGTCAAAAAGCCATTGAAGGCGTTTTGCATAAAATTTTGTGGCGCTCTTTTCGTTATTTTGTATTTTTATAAATTGGAAAAGTGCAATAACACAAAATATACTCCATGCTACGCCTGTGGCTATGAGAAGAAAGATAATGCGTTCAAGCGGCGCTTCTAAGGTGTCTTTAGAAATGGAAGCCACCACAGACCAATTCTTTTCTTGCGTGGGGGCAAAGTTTACAAAGTGACTTTCCCCTTGATAATAAATGGTGGTAAAGGTGGGTTTGGCCACAGCAATAGTTCGCCCTATGTCATGCATAAGTTCTGTACTGTTTTCAGGGGCCATGGCCCATTCTCTTAAGAGATTTTCCCCAGCATTGATGGAGGGGAATGTGCTTTCAAGAACCGAGCCTTGAGCGTCAATAATTGCGTAAAGTATGGAGTCTTGTAGACCCTTGGGAAGTAAAGCTTCTTGTAAGGTGCCATGTCTTCTGCCCGTGAAGAAAAGGCCTTTTTCTCCGCTAGACAAGGTGACTGCGCTAGTAAAAAAGATAAAATCTTCATCTTTGCCATTCACTTGTACTGAGGCATGGATGGGAATAACTTTGGGGACAAGTAAGAGTTTGTCGATGGTGGTATTATCAATATGGATGATAAAGCCTGTTTTGCTTACGGTATGGGCTTGTTTGTCCGCAGTTATGATGCCCATAAAAGGGAATAAATCGCTACGTTTGCGTAGATTATGTAAACCTGCCTCAAGAGATTTTTTTTGTAGTTCACTATTTTGTTCAAAAGTTTTCACCAGCATATCTACATAATTTTGATAATCGACAAGATGTGTGTGTAGATGATGCGCTATGCCGGCGGCTGCTGTGGTAAGTGTGTCCTGCGCTTGAGCCCTATACATTTTGTCTAGGTATTGAACAAAAGCATAGCCTATTCCTGTCAAAAGGATGGCACCTAAGCAAAGACTTAAGGTAATAAAGGAGAGTTTTTTTTTAGTGTTCTTGAAAAACACAGTAAGCTCCAAAAGTAAAAGTTGCGCACCAATGAATTATTCATACCTATCTCAGCAAAGGGAAAAAGACAAGTGTAAGAAAAAGCTTTTTTTAGGTATCACGGCGGTGAGTGTGTAGCACCAAGGTGGCTCGTAAAAGTTCTTTTCTGTACTATTTTGTGGAATAAGCATGGTGCTGGTAAAATAATTGCAATTTAAGTGAAAGTATTAACATGAAGAAATTAAAGTTAAATTTGAGTTTAATGTATGTTTATGCTGTGCCGCATAAATTTGTTTCCATGCCTCAAAACTTGCAATACGTGGAGCCATTTTGCCATTCTTTCCGTATGGAAGTAGCCATTTTTACCCTTTTACATGAAATGTAGTTGTGTATAAAAGTTAATTACTATGTATGGACAAAAAAACAATTGCAACTTATTTATTATTAAATGGACGGAGGTTAGGAAAATGCTTTTACGCAATTTCTATGTAGAAAAATCTTGAAAATCTTGTATGTGCTAGTTTTTGTTTGAAATCTTAGGTGGTAAATGCGAAGATACGTACCTTACCAAACGATATTTCCTACTTGCGTAGCCTTAACCTTGTTATGTCATGTATGCTAGGTGCAAGTCTGTTTTGGCTTTCTCGTCTGTATTCGTGAGGAATTCTTTTTATAAATATTAACATAGTATATTTTAAAAATATTTTTTGTTTATTGCACTATGTGTGCCACTTACGTTGATTTGTACAAATCCCACAGGGGCAAATATGCTTCGCTTGTGGGGGCTAAAATGTGTAAAATTAACGTGGTAATAGACAAGAGTAGGTTCTATTTTTACGTATTTTATAACTTTATGTGTAGGTCGACAAATGTAGATGTGGTTTTGAGATAGTAAAATGAATATTTTTGACACATCTTTTTTGTCTTCGTAAAATAAACAAGGGTGCACACATGGATAGCATGAGTAGTTGTGTAGCATTTGCGGTGCTTTATGAAAAAAGTTAAAATTTCGTGGCAGATTAAGGTTTCCCTCATTCTCCTTGTACTAGTAAACCTTCCTTTCCTGTTTGTGGCTCAGATAAGCATGAACTTGGTGGAAGATGTGTTGCTTTCTGAAAAAGAAAACAAACTTCTCTCCATAACGCATGTGCTGGACTCCATGCTAGGGCCTCGAGGTTTTGATGGTATTTTAGAAGATTACAATGCTACAGAAAGCTCACGCGAAGAAAAAATTACCATTCTCAATACAGAATTACAGCCATTAAGTGATAGTCTTATTCCGGAAGGTTCCGGTCTTGCGGTGGGATATTATAGCTCAGACTTAGATGCAATCGTGTCCTATGGGCCTTCCAAGTCATACAGCCACACGGTGGGAACTTCCGTTGATGACGAGCATCCTGGGCGCACCGTGATGGATTCTAACACGGCGGCTGTAGTGCGTGGTGCCATGGTGCGTGGTGCCATTATGAATGCCATGTACCCCTTAGAGCGTGACGGGCACGTTATTGGTTATATTTGGGCCAATGAGTTGGAGACTGACGTTGATGCTCAATTAGCTGCCCTTACTCATGAAACGCAATTACTTCTCTTGGCGTGTTTTCTCTTTACCGGTACCATTTTATTTGTCATCGCATGGCGCACTGTGCGCGATATGAATAGTGTTATTGATGGCGTTCACCATTTAAAGAATGATTTATCATATCGTATACCAGCATTGCATGGTGAATTTGGTGAAGTGGTAGAAAATATTAACGAAATGGCCACCTCCATCAATAAAGCTACCGATGATACCGCACGCGCCATTAGTGTGTTGCAAGGTATTATGAATAATATGGAATTTGCCATCATGGTATGTGACCCCAAAACACGGCGCATGATTTACGTTAACCCCTATGTGAATAGAGTGTGGAATGTGGGTGCTGTGGAAGGTAAAATTTGTTATAAGGTATTGTATAATAAAACCGAGCCTTGTGAAGATTGCCCTCAATTGTCGTTTTTTGACAGCATGGGCACACCAGACTTTGGCATTAAGCATAGAGAAGAGTTTAATACAGCCTTGGGTAGAGAAATGCTTATCTTCGATCGCCTCATTCGTTGGCATGATGATAGAATTGTGCATTTACGTGTGGCTTCGGATATGTCAGACCGTCGTGCTCTTTTGGAAGCTAAGTCTGCCAATAAGGCGCAACGAGACTTTTTAGCCCGCATGAGTCATGAAATTCGCACTCCCATGAATGGTGTACTTGGTATGACGCGTTTGGCCATACAGGATAATCCTCCAGCAAAGCAGATGGACTATCTCAAAAAGATTGAATCTTCTGCATCCTTATTGCTGGGTATTATCAACGATATTCTTGATTTTTCTCGTATCGAAGCTGGCGCCATGACCATTGAAAATCATCCTTTCAATGTGCATGAGGCCATTGAGAAAGTGTATGAGCTTACCGAACCTCGCGCACAAGAAAATGGTTCTCAGATTAGAGTTGAAATTTCTCCTGAAGTACCCAAATTTGTCGTGGGCGATAGCTTACGCTTCTCTCAGGTTTTGTTGAACCTTATAGGTAATGCCACAAAATTTACCAAGAACGGTATGGTAACTTTGACAGTATCCACGGAAACGATGCATAACAGTAAGGTTCGTCTACATTGTAAAGTAAGCGATACGGGAATTGGCATGAGTAAGGCGCAGCAAGATGAATTGTTTAAGCCTTTTTCACAGGCAGATACGTCTACCTCACGTAAATTCGGCGGCACAGGGCTTGGCCTTTCCATCTGTAAAGCTTTTGTGGAGCTTATGCATGGTTCCATTACGGTAAGCAGTGAGCCTGGCAAGGGCAGTGTTTTTAGCTTCTTTGTACAATTTGACGAATATATATCCTTGGCCTCTGATGTGCAGGTACAAGAAAAACCGTGGCAAGATGCCCGTTATGATGGACGCCAATTCTTATTGGTAGAAGATGACCTTATAAATCAAGAAATATCCATGGCTGTTTTAGATGACTTAGGCATAAAGGTTGATGTGGCTAACAATGGCCAAGAGGCTGTGTCTATGTTCATGGAAAAAGATTATGATATGATTTTAATGGATATGCGCATGCCCATTATGGATGGCTTAACAGCCACGCGTAAAATTCGCGCCAGTGGGAAACATGATTCTCATACTGTGCCCATTATTGCCATGACAGCCAATGCCATGGACGAAGATAAAGAGGATAGCCTCAATGCAGGGCTCAATGCACATGTATCTAAGCCCATTGATGTGGATGAACTACGACGCACAATCTATACGTACTTAATGACATCATCCACAGAATTTCTCACAGAGCAATAATGCACTTACTAACAAAAAGAGGCCTCTTTTGGAGGCCTCTTTTTATGGAAGAGGAAAAAAAGACTGCACCTCATGAATTATGCAGAAGTCTTAAAACAAAGTAACTTTTTTGGAAGGGGAGGTGCTTTCTGTATCAGAATTGTCAGTATTCGTGCTGTCGTCTTGTTTTTTGCGCGAAAACTTTTTATTCCCTTCTGAAAGCGCTTCCACATGTACTTTAGCTGTGCCGGCATCATGCATATGTAATATACGTGCCGCACGACGAGAAACGTCAATAATGCGATCATACTTAAAAGGCCCGCGATCATTGATCCGTAGAACCACACTTTCCCCATTCTCCACATTGGTAACACGTACCACAGTGCCGAGGGGAAGGGTTTTATGGGCGGCGGTGAGGGCATTCTGGTTATATCTTTCGCCATTGGCAGTTTTTTTTCCGTGAAAACCCGGCCCGTACCAAGAAGCTATGCCTTCTTCACTATAGCCTTCGCCGCTTTGAAGGGGGTAGTATCTTTCGCCGCGCACTGTATAAGGATTGGTACCGCGTACGGTGCTCTTGGGGGCACTGGAACAAGCCACCAAAAAGCAACATAAAAGGGCTAAAATACACCGTGAACCATATATGCCAAGGCGCGCAGAGCTGAGAGTGGCTAAAGGCATGGCCTTAGGCATCCTTAGAAGAACTCTCAGGGGCAATGTACATGCCTTGTGCCGGTAAAGCTTGTAATGCGAGAAGAATTTCCTGTAAGCTTTCTTCAGATATGCCCGCATGGCGTGCTTTCTCTACCAGTTGTATGGCTTGCTCAGGATGTCCGCCTTCTAAACATGCTTGCGCTGCAAAGACATAAAGGCGTCCTGTTTCTTGCCCGTATAAAGCTTGTAATAATGTTGGCCATTGCTCATCAAAGCATTGCTTCGTGATATGCTCTTCATTGGCCAAAAAACGTGCCACATGTCCATTATGTTCTTGCGTGCTTAAGTATTGTATGAGCAAGTCACGTGTATGATGCAGAACACCAAGTAGGCGTTGCACTTCACGTTCTATACTTTGTGTGGTCTGTTCAGTGAAGGGTTTGAGCTGTGCAATAACATCTGTTTGTGTTTGCGCTCTTTTGTCCAATTGTGTAAGTCTATTGGTATAGTGTTGCCTTTGAAATGCATCTTCTTTTAGTTTGACACATTCATGAAAGGCATAGCCCAGACACCAGTCCAGCAAACTTTCTAATACTGCTTCTGAGGCATCGCACTGGGAGCAGTGGGGCAAATCTTCACTCATGCCATAGCCTTCGTAATTACGCTTACCGCTACGACTTTTTCTAAAAAGGTGATGTGCTGTATCTTTAAGACGCCAAAAAACGCCTTTATGGGTGGCTTCACCTAAAAGTTCGCGTAATACTGCATATGATATGGTTTGTGAATGCGCAAAACGTGCCGCTTGTTCTGTTAATGTGGCGTGTACAACGCAGAAATCGCGCAATAAGTCCCGCGCAAGAATGGTTTCGCTATGCGCTCCCCCTCTGGGGAAATGCGCCGTCATTATAGTCCTGCTTCTTGTAAAAGGGCTTCAGCCACAGAGGCATCATAAAGAACGAGAGGGTCTGCACCTTCACTGCCGCGCCCTAGTTGTTTGTACATGGCCGCAGCTTCTTGGATAACAGTATGGGGTAGCCAATCGTGCTTTTCCCACACTTCGGCATGTTCAGATTCCCATAGGCGAAATTCAATATTTGCATCTTCTCCGCGTCGCACATACACGCGCACCTTAGAGTTACCGGGTTGGGGATAATAATACAAACCTCTATCGTCTTTCATATGTACCTCATGAGGAGGAAGGTTGCCCTTCGCAAAATAAATATACAGTACTTTGCACTTCCTTGGCGTGAAGGTCAATATCACAAAGCCGGCTTGGGCTGGAATTTATTTTCCCTGAACGCATTTTTTCTATAAGTTTTCTGCTGCTTGTAGTCTGTGCGCGCATATTACTGTGTGCTATATTAAATGTTTAGCTATGTTTTCTACAAAGGATTTACATGACACCTGAACTTTTTTTGGCAAAGTTTAAAAACTTTTCAGCCAAAACGGTGGGGGCAATGCTTTGAATGGTGGCTGAGCTAAGGGTAATATGATGCGTTTCATCCATGGGTTGACTGGCATCGGCACAAGAAAGCTCGTGTTCAAAGGCTGCACGCAAGGCTTCAAAAGAAGCTTCCACTTCTGGATACTGATTGTCTTCACGCCAAGGAAGGCGCAAGCTTTGCGTCCATGCTCCGCCTTTATGGGAGATGATTTCCAAAGTATAAAAGCCTTGATGGGTGGGCTCTGCTGCGCGTTCATGCTGACCGGGGTAGCAATGCTCTTGCCATGAGTCCATGGGCTCGGCAATGGTAGAGATAATGCGTACAG
The DNA here is from genome assembly GCA_964371225.1 of uncultured Desulfovibrionaceae bacterium. Classification (GTDB taxonomy): domain Bacteria; phylum Desulfobacterota; class Desulfovibrionia; order Desulfovibrionales; family Desulfovibrionaceae; genus CAYJAD01. Next base: position 2,941 of record CAYJNA010000045.1, on the reverse strand, counting down.
GGGGCAGGGCTAAGCATTTTTCGTAGCTTTCCACCGTAAAAGCATAACTGAGCACAGGGCGTATATTGCCACGTTTTTTTTCGATTTTCCAAGTGATTTTCATAATGATTCCTTTAAATGTGTTAACTTTCAAAGAGGTAGATAACTTCGCCAAAAGGGGGAGGTCTTTTGGGCATTTTGCTACTAATCCACAGCACGGGATAGGGCGGCTCCTCAGGAAAAGACGCGCATTCCAAATCCGTAAACCACAGTAAACATTTAGGGTGTGGGCTTTCCTTTTCTAAGTATTGGGGAATATGCCTATAGTCGGTGCCTCCGCCCCCTTCTGGAAAAAGCTGTAAGGGGCGATCTTCGCGCGCGTATATTTTGTGGCTTTTTACCAAGGTGTCGTGATAACAAATAAAAAGATCACAATCATAGGCCTCTAAAATGCTTTCAAGCTCAGAGCAAAAGAGGTTGAGTAAATTTTTGTCAATGGAGCCGGAACAATCCACCGCCAGAGCAATGCATTGCAAACGCTCTTCTTGGCGTGATGGTAAATAAATGTCTTGTGAGATGTAGCGTCTGTTGGGCACAGACCATGTATAATCCCCCTCATTACAGTTTTCTATGAAGCGTTGTAATAGTATGCGCCAGTCCAAAGTGGGTTGTAGGCTTTCTTGTAAAACACGCCACATGGAAAGGGGTATGTCGCCAAAATGCTGCGCGCTTTGCAATGCTTGAGAAAGATTTACCAAGGACTCACGCTCCGCTTGCTCTTGCTGTTCGACACTTTCTTGTGAAAGAAGGGGATGGTCTATCACTTCACCCGAAAAGTCAGCTTTACTTTCTTGTTTGGTGTCACCTTGGGTATCAGCAGAGGTATTGGCGTTGTCGCTGTCTTCCTCTTGCATGCTGCTTTTATCTTTAGCAGTTTTGCCGCTCCCGCTGGCAGCTTGCTCTTCTTGCGCGTCTTCTTGCTCTTGTCCTTCGTCGGTGCTGCGTACATTTTCTCCTTCTGCATCACTTTGCTCAAGGCTTTGCGCATCTTTGGCGCCGCCATGAACTTCTTCATCCAGCAATCTTTTTAATTCCACATAAATGGCATCAACGCTCATATGCGCATAGCTGGTATCCTTATTATAGGCTGTGGGCAGAGAAAAACCTGCTTCGAGCAACATGCCATTGATGGCAAGGTCACAGGCTTTATTCCAAAGCTTAGCATCGCGATTTTTTCTGCGCACATGATGTCCGCAAGCTAAATGCAGTATTTCATGGGCTTGAACACCCATGACTTGCTCTGGGCTAAGAACAGAAATAAAAAGGGGATTATATGCCAAAGTTTTCCCATCTGTCCAAAGGTCTTGGCAATGTACATCGGCTTTGAGCGTAAGCTTTAGTGCTAACGATCCAAAAAAAGGATGCGAAAGCAAGAGTTTAGAGCGCGCTTTTTGCATGCTTTCATGAGCATCGGCCAATACAGTATCATGCGTCATGGCAAAACCTTACATTACATAAGCACATGAGCATTTTTTTGTGCCCATGTGAGGAAGGGGGGAGTATGCACCAAACTTTCATCATGACAAATGGCAGTGCGCATGAGCAAAACACCAAATTCCACAGGCAGTCTATCCACATAGCGGGTAATATTTTCAATGTTTTGGCCGTGAGTCTTGTCACCAATGGCTTCACAAAGGGCATAAAGCGTGGCTGGTTCTGTGGGCACAATGCTATGGTCAGGGTCGTTTTCAATGTCTTGCACTGTGGGTAAGTCGCGCCAAATTTGTAAAAAACCGGAAAATTCCGTGGCGGCGGTCATACCAATGGTACCTTGAAAAAGTTCGTACTCTATGCTGGCGTCTGCCTCGGCATCCAGTATTTGTGAAATAAATGCCCAAGAGCGGGGAGAAGCAAAGGCTTTAGCAGATTTTTGCGGGTCAAAATCATGTAAAAGCTTGGGGCGAAAACGTAAAAATGCTATGATTTCCTTACGAATATTATGTTGCTGTGCCCAAAGAATCCAATCATCAACGGAGCTTTGCATCTCAATATGCACCATGCGATTTGCTAAAGCTGTAGGCATTCTGTGTGTCACAGAGCGGTCTTTTTCACCATTACCAGCAGCCACCACAGTCCACCCTTCCGGAAGGATATATTCGCCAATTTTTCTATCAAGTACTAATTGATAACAAGCCGCTTGCACCAAGGGAGGAGCTGCGTTGAGTTCATCAAGAAAAACAATACCCTTATCCTTACTATTTTGCTTGGGTAAAAAAGCCGGTGGACACCATGCGGCTTCTTTTTCTGCGGTAACATGAGGCAAGCCGCGTAAATCAACTGGATCAAGTAAGACGGCGCGAATATCAATAAGTTTGTAATTTTTTTCTTGCGCTACCTGCGCCACCAATTGGCTTTTTCCAATGCCAGGAGGCCCCCATAAAAAAACTGGTTGCTGTATTTCTGTGAGTAATTTTAAGGATGTAATAACTTGATTTGGATTCACAAGAATACCTCTTTTGCGTGACTAATTAAAGTTGATTGTGAAGTTCATTCTTAAATCACTTTATACAAAGATGCAAGCTTTGTGTGCTAGCATGAGAAAAAGTACCTAAAAGAGGGGAGATATTTTTTGTTTAAACGTGTAAATCTAAAGTGTAACGTATTGTATTAATAAATTAAATAAAGATAAGTATTTTTTTCTTTGGCAGTAAGATATTGCTATAAAGCTTGTCATTCAAAAAAGACTGTGGTAAGACCTTTTTACTTGAGCTTAATAGTCAGTGATGTTTTTCACGAATTACGTTGAGCTTAATTGCTTGTGGTACGTTATTTTTTGCACGAGCAGTAAAAAAAGGATATTTCCGCTGCCTAGCAGTCGGAAAGCATATGCCGGATATGAACCGGAACTTTTAAAAAAACTCTGTGGAGGTAAGCCAATGGCTAAACATGCAACCCCTAAGTT
>CAYJNA010000044.1:0-19152 GCA_964371225.1 uncultured Desulfovibrionaceae bacterium | reverse complement strand
TCTGGCAAAATTTAGACATATGAAATGCTTTTTTCAGCTGTCGGCTACCCAAGACATGCCTCTGGCATAGCTTGCCGCCACGTAAAATAAGCCGTCACTTGCTTACGGCGTCCCCGAAAGGGGTATTTGGAGTGAGCGTGCCTTTCTTAAAAACGAGTGGAAACACGTTTTTAAGCATCGACTAAGTAAGTTTACCTCTGTACTCCTTATAGCCAATGCCACTTTGTGAAAAATCAAACTTTATACTTGCCAGAAGTGTAAAACTACGCTATATCTGATTACTAGTAGAATTAAGTGTATACAGATACATAGACATAAAGTTTTCGTATTTAATAGTTTTAGGGAAGATAAAAATTTAGCATACTATTATTCATAAGTTACATAGAGTAAGAAGTTTTGTGTTCATGCACAAAATGGAACAATGACATAGAAACACCGTGTAAAGCTAGTTTCTCAAACTAGACAACATAGACAAAAAAGCAAATTGTTAAAGGAGGTTTTAGATGTCCATTCGTAGTAAAATTGTCCCCCTGTGTGGAATCCTTCTTCTCTGTATTTGTAGCGCTGCTTTTGCAGCAGATGCGCCAAGTACAAGCCAAGAGTTACAAGCTGCAACACAAGCAGCTGCAGGTAGTGACATTCAGTGGTGGATTTGGCCGCTGGCTCTGCTTATTTTCTGTTTTGTACTTGGTATTATAGCTGTGCTTGCAGGTGTAGGCGGCGGTGTACTTTTTGTGCCACTGGTTAGTGGTTTTTTCCCCTTCCATTTAGACTTTGTACGCGGTGCAGGTCTTATGGTGGCTCTTGCTGGTGCTTTAGCTGCCGGCCCTGGCCTTCTTAAACGTAATTTTGCCAGTCTACGCCTAGCTTTACCTGTAGCCCTCGTGGCTTCTATATTCTCCATCATCGGTGCCATGATTGGCCTTGCTCTGCCTGCGCACATCACGCAATTATGTCTTGGAGCAACCATTATGGGTATTGCCATATTACTAACCCTTGCTAAAAACTCCGTAGTACCTGTGGTCACAAAGCAAGACGCCCTCAGTGTTGCTTTTGGTATGCAAGGTATGTTTCTTGAGCCAAGTACCGGCGAAGTTATTAAGTGGAAAACACATCGTACACTTCAAGGTATGTTACTCTTCATAGCCATTGGTCTTATGGCAGGTATGTTTGGTCTTGGCGCTGGCTGGGCCAATGTTCCTGTACTTAACTTACTTATGGGTGTGCCCCTCAAAATTTCTGTGGGTACTTCTAAGTTCTTACTTTCCATTGCAGATACTTCTGCTGCTTGGGTTTACTTAAATCAAGGTGCTGTTATCCCCATGATTGCTGTACCTTCCATTGTAGGTCTCATGGCCGGCTCCATCGTGGGTGTTCGCTTACTTGCTTTGGCTAATCCTAAATTTATCCGTATCTTGGTTATTGGCGTACTCTTATTTGCCGGTGCACAAGCTTTATGGAAGGGATACACCTCTTCGCAAGAACGTGTAAAACCTGCTGCAGTGGAGACCTCCTCTAGTGCCCCTGCCATGGTCAACCCCATTACAAGTTAAGTAACATAGAAAGGAGCCCATTATGGATAATCAAGACGTTGCTGCTTCTCCGGCGCAAGTACGTTATGCAAACTTGCTAGGCCTCATATCTAATATCGGCCTTGGTCTACTTATTGTAACCTTTATCATGTACGTGTTTGGCTTCTCTTTGGCCGCGCCACATGTGCCTGTAGATGAGTTGGTAAAAACATGGGGCATGAGCTCAGGTGAATTTAACAAATTACATAATGTTCCCATAGGTTGGGGTTGGATAAACCTCTTAACCACGGGAGATTTTGCAAACTTTATAGGTATTGCCATCTTAGCTGGTGTAACCATAGTATGTTATATGCAATTGTGCATAGACTGTCTTCGCCAAAATGATAAGCTTATGGCTACCATTGCTTTTATAGAAGTAGTCGTTCTTGTTGTGGCAGCTACCGGTATTGTGGGCGGCGCACACTAAAAATTCACCTTTCAGAGAAAAAACCAGATGCTTTAAGCATCTGGTTTTTTTTTGTACTTTGTAAAAAATATTTGCATGGAAAAAGTCTTTTCACATATATAAATGATTTCTTCACAGCCAAAATTCCTGTAAAACACAATTAATATACATAAGTATATAAAATAAAAAACTTTACATAACTATGCTTTGTGCTATTTTTAAACAAATAGACCTTTATTGGCATACAGCACAAAAAAGCGTGTATCTATGTGGTAGTAAAACACACAGCTCACCCCCAATACCTTAGGAGTTATGTATGGAAAGTGTAAAAATACTTCTCGTTGATGCGGACACCAAAGCCAGCGCCGTAGTATCTAAACAGCTTAATGATGCCAACTATGAAACATGTACTGTACATACTGCGCAAGATGCATTGGAAAAATTGTGCGAAGAATTTTCGCCAAACCTTATACTTCTTTGCTTAGATATGGCAGCTGCAAATAATTATGCCCTGTTACAAGAAATCAAAACTATCTATCCGCAAAAAAAAATTGTCCTTGCTTCTGCCCATAAAAATCATGAACATACCACAGATACCACATTTACAGGAGCGTATACCATTATACCTAAACCGGTAGATGTGACTATTCTCATAGAAAGTTTAGGTTTAAGCCTCGTGGATAAAGTGGAAGGTGCTATGGTTGCGGCCACCTTGGCACAAGCAGGAGCTTTTGAAGAAGCCGATGAAACTTTACAAGAAATGGACATGAGCGAAGAACTTACCCCCACAGAGGAAGCCTCTAAAATGTAATGGCAGCATTTCATTTTCGCCAAGCATGAAACACCAACATGCTTGGCTTTTTTGTTTCTCTATCTTTTCAAGGAGATAGATATATTGCCTTTCATATCCCCCTGACTTATACTGCCCCGATACAGTACGCTACTGTCGCACAATTTGTGCTATATATATTTGAGGGCATTCATGAAATTTACATCTTCTCAACTTAGTATTTTTTTGCAAACGCGCGGTGCCAAGCGCAATATGTTCTTCCTTTTACGTTTTTTACTCTTACTCATTTTCTTAATAGCAGCTTATAGTGTTATATTTCACTACATTATGCAATTTGAAGGGCGCAGTTATTCTTGGACTACTGGCGTCTATTGGACGCTTACTGTCATGTCCACATTGGGCTTTGGAGATATTACTTTCACCTCAGATATGGGGCGTTTTTTTTCCATAGTGGTGCTCATGTCTGGTGTTATCCTCTTATTGGTTATGTTGCCCTTCACTTTTATTCAATATTTTTATGCACCTTGGCTAGAAGCGCAAAAAAAACGCTCTACCCCACGTAAAATCCCAGCAACTACACAAAATCATGTTATTTTTGTGGGCATAAGCCCTCTTACGCTCAACACCATAGACGAACTTGAACGTTATGGAACACAATGTGTGTTATTGTGCAATGACAGCCAAGGTACCTTAGACCTTATAGATCAAGGCTATGAAACCATCATGGGGGATCACGATGATGGTAATGTGTACAAAAACCTTTGTTTACATAAAGCCGCCATGTTGGTAGCTCTTGATAGTGACATGCGTAATACCAACATTACTTTCACTGCGCGTGATGTAGATGCAAACGTGCCCATTACCACCAGTGTGCAAAGCGATGACGCCATTGATATTCTAGGCCTTGCCGGTGCCACACATGCGGTGCAATTTCATAAGCTTTTAGGCTCAGCTTTGGCGCGTCGCGTACTTGATGCCAAATCACCCACCAGTATTATTAGTGAGTATGGAAAATTAGTCATTGCAGAAGCTCCGGCCATGCGTACATCCTTGGTGGGAAAAAACCTTATTGAATGTGGCCTCAGAGCAAAAACAGGTGTAAACGTGGTAGGGCTATGGGAAAGAGGCAAATTTGTTCAAGCATATCCTCAAACAGTTTTTACCGATGCTTCTGTACTTGTTATGGCCGGTACCCATGAACAAATTAAAGATGTGGATATTTTTCTTCGAAAACCCATACAACAAGAAGAAGGCCCCATTGTAATTTTAGGTTGTGGTCGCGTGGGTATTTCTGCAGCGCAGCATTTAGAAAGCGTAGGCCGTTCCTATCGTTTTGTGGAGAAAAAATCACGTGTGGGAGAAAAGGTTTCCAAAAAACATATTATTATTGGGGATGCAGCCGATATTGATACTTTAGAAGAAGCCGGTATTCGTTCTTGCCCCTCTGTCATCATCACCACCCATGACGATGATACCAATATTTATCTAACACTATATTGTCGACGCTTACGCCCAGAAATACAAATCATCAGCCGAGCAAACCTTGACCGTAACATAGGTATATTACATGCCGCAGGTGCAGATCTCGTACTATCATTGGCCTCCATGATGACCAGTAGTATTGTAAACCTGCTAGCACCAGGAAAGGTTTTCATGCTCAATGAAGGTTTAAAGATTTTCCGCAATAAAGTGGGGGCTAAACTGCATGGGCAATCCCTTATTGATAGTGGTATACGCGGCCTTACAGCATGTAACGTTGTAGCCCTACAGGATAAAGATGGGAATATGCATGTGAACCCAGACCCCGACCATATCTTTTCTAAAAATGAAGAAATGTATCTCATTGGTGACTCTCAAGCAGAACAAGCTTTTAATGAAACTTTTGGCTGCCATGAAAGTTTAACAGAAGAACACAATATTTCGAAATAAAGAGGATAAATGATTGCTTCCATCTTTTTTTTCTTCTACAGTAATGAATACAATACATTTTAAACTCTAATGCTTTGTATTAGGGAAGCGCGAGGAATAGCCATGTCGCCCGTACTAGAAATGCCAGCTACAGTGGTAGATAAAAAAAACAAGAATAAAAAAAATATTTGGCCTTTTCTCATTTTTATTTTGGTAACCTTGGGTATTTTAGGTATTTTCCTCTACCAAGGACGTATCACAAGTACAGAAAATACTGTATCGCCCCTGTTCATAAGCATTACAAGCCCTCTCAGTGTAACCTATACTGAAGTTCTTGTGAGCCATGGAAGCACTGTAGAAAAAGGGGCAATTTTAGCACGCTTTGATATTTCAGACTATAAAAGCCAACTTCCCAATGCCAATGTATTAGTACGCAACGCCCTTCCCACAGCTGAACAAACCGAAGCCCTCCTTAAAGAAGCACAAAGTGCTGAAGCCGACATGGTCAATCGTATAGCCATGGCTCGACATGAAGAAAATGCTAAACATACCCTCATGGAAAAACTTTCCATTGCGCATGCCAAAGCCCAATTACACATGCGTAGTATACAAGGTTCTGATGCTGAACGCCAAAAAGCACAACAAGCCGAACAAAGGGCACATGCTGCCTTGCAAAAGGCTAAACATGCCCATGAAGAAGCCAGCCGAAATCGTGCAGCCATTGAAGGCGTCTTACATACCATTCGCGCACAACGCTATGCCCAAGGCTACGGCGTTCCAGGCACAAGTGCCGCCATTGCTGTGCAAAGCATTGCAGACCACCTTATTGCCCCCGAACATGGGCGTATTGTGGGGCCAGTACCCATTGTAGGTCAAATATTAGAAAAAGACGCATTGGCATTTCGTCTTATTCCCAGCAAAGATATACAGTTTACCACCATTTCACGCTTATACGGCCATGACGCCGCCAGCTTGCGCATTAATATGCCCGCTTTTGTGCGCATAGGAAATGCCATGCTTTCCGGCACTATTTCACAAATTATGCAAGAGGGAAATGAACGCCTTGTAACTTTATCCGTACACACGGCAGGAGAAGATATTGCCAAGCTAGACGAAGCCATTACTGAGGGAGATACCAAGGTTGTTTTTTGGCCAAAAGCATGGACGCGTAAATACGTACCAGACTCTATTTTAGTGCTCTTGAGTTATTTGTAATAACTCATAGGGAAAATACGTGGAAATACATTTCTCAGTGCCCATGGTATTAAGAACATACCCACACCGCCGCGCTTATAAATAGCATTGTGATATAGATATACTTATCAGTGCCGACTCTTCTTAGAATAAATCAGGATCTGAAGGCATTCTTTCCCAGCACACTTTCCCTTTTTTCTTATACTTGCGTAAAAGCACGTATAAAGTTCCTGGGCCACCGTCTAAGGGCTGCGCTGTACAAAAAGCTAATACCACACGCTTAAAAGGGTCTTGTGTAAGCCATAGTTGCACTTTTTCACGTAGAATACTTACTTTATTCGGTGAATTTTTTCCCCGCCCAGGAATAAGCAAAAGGGTACGCATACCTTTGTACCAAGAGCTTTTAAAAAAGCCCAGCATAGCTTCATATGCCTGCATAGCATTAAGCCCATGCATATCCAAATGAGCTTCAGGGCTATAAACACCGGCGCGTAAGTTATTCATGGTAAGCTCATCAAGCCCCACCACATGCCCTTCAATATATTCTCCCTTAAGAGCTAAGGAAAATTCTAATTTTTTTTCCATCATAAGCGCAAAAGCGTCAACACCTTGTTCTGCAGAAGCTGAAGGACGCACTTCAAGAGCAATATCTCGCCCTTTTCCAGTAAGAGGCTGTACATCTTTCATGGCTTTTAAAAAAGCATCCATACTTTCCCCTTCTTCCCCCACAGAGCGCTTGTACTGTAAATCTAACAATTCCTGCATACTCATGGTATCATCACCATGATTTTTCTGTGCAGCATGCTGTGAACATGGCTGTGCTTTTTTGGCGCTAGCCTGTACGCTCCCATCAAGAACTTTGCTTTTTTTCTGCCGTTGTAATTGCCCCACGGGCGTGGTGAAAAATTGTGAAAAGGCATTTTCATCTTTGAGCTTTGGCGTAGGTTCAGCATAAGCTTTTGCCTTAGATTTAGCTTTGGCCTTAAGCTTTTTTCCTTTCAAAGAACGTCGCATCCCTTGATAGGACTCTCCTAAACTCAAATCATCGTAAGAATCCACAAGGGAGTACACAGCATGCAAAAAAAGATATTTTTCGTCTTCTTGTTCCTGCTTTTCTGCGACAGATTTTTTACTCTCTGGCGACACCTTAGATACATTATCAGAAGATGATGTGACAAGCTCATCTTCTTTTTGACGTAGACTTTTAGCTAGTACAACAAAAGGTGTATGATTAAAATCACTTTGCACGGTGCAATCCTCACAGTTTCCATAAAAAAAGGGAGCCATAGCCCCCTTTAATAAAAACATTTTCCTGAAATCGTTTAACTATTCGTTAACCGGTGCATCTGCAGGAGGCGTAGTTTCAGATGCGCTAGGCGTAGTTTGTGTTGGTGCAGTTTCTTCAAGCTTTACATCAAGCACTACAGAATCAGCATCAGAGCGTACACCAGTCACGTAAGTATAGCTTAAACAAGTAAATAAGAAAAGAACGGCCATAAAGGCTGTAAGCTTAGATAAAAGGCCACCGGCACCACTGCTTCCAAAAACGGAACCACCGCCACCGCCAAAAATAACACCCATGCCTTCTCTACCAGCTTGAAGCAATACAAGAATGACAAGCATTACACAGACTATTATATGCAGCGTCAAGATAAGCGTTTGCACAAAAAACCTCCCGCCCCTACAGGGCTATCCTACAATAAAATATATTTGCGTTAAGCCGTAACAATACGCGCAAAACTTTCTGCCTGTAAAGAAGCACCTCCTACCAGTACTCCGTCTACATTGTCAAGTGCAAGAATTGCCGCTGCATTATCGGCTTTTACACTTCCTCCATACAAAACACGAAGTTGAGAACCTTTTTCAGAAAAAATATTTTCTGAAATTTTTCTCACTAGGGCATGAGCTTCCACTATTTCTTGTTCACCAGCCACTTTACCTGTGCCTATGGCCCACACAGGCTCATAAGCTATGGCAAAATTTTGTGGTGTAATTTTCTCTTTAATACTGCTAAGCGATGCCAACTGCTGTGTAAGTACAGCCTCTAATTTACCCGCTTCGCGCTCTTCAAGGCTTTCACCAATGCAAAAAGTTACCTTAAAGCCATTGTCCAAAGCATACGCCGCTTTATCGTGAACCAATGTTAAAGATTCGCCGAAAATACTTCTACGCTCAGAATGTCCCACCAGCACCCAAGTGGCGCCCACATCCTGTAGCATGGCAGCAGAAATTTCCCCCGTAAAGGCGCCTTCCGCAGCTGGATACACATTTTGTGCTCCAATATGTATAGCAAGCCCTTCAGCCTTAGCAACCACAGCATCTGCAATGGCGGTGAAAGGAGCAAAAATCAAAACTTCTCTATCAGTAAGAGAAGGAGCCCCTTGCAAAAGTTTACTAAGTTCCATGAGCGTTTCTTGAGCTTGTGAACGCGTCTTATACATTTTCCAATTGGCAGCCATGAGTTTTGACATATGCGACCTCACTTAAAGTATAATTTCAAACAGCATAAGGTACCATAAAACCCTAAGGCAAAGCAAGTTTATAAATACAGGCATCTTCACCCGTATCTGCATAGTATTTTTTACGTACGCCCACAGAGGAAAAACCCAGTTTTTCATAGAGATTACGTGCCGCCACATTGCCCACGCGTACTTCTAAAAACATACTTTCGCAATTCAAAGCCGCAGAGGCTTGCAAGGTACGACGCAACAAAAACTCACCATAACCACAGCGTCTATGGAGGGGCGAAACGGCAATATTCAATATTTCCATTTCATCAAGAATATGATATAAAGCTACATACGCTATAAGAGTTTCTTGCCCCTGCAAACGTAAACCAAAAGCCACAAAAGAGCTTTGTGCAAAAGAAGCCTTGTACTGCTCTTCGCCCCAGGGTGTGCTAAAGCAAGCACTTTCTAAGGTAATAAGCTCACAAATATGCTCCTGCGCAAGGCGTTCAAAAAGCACACTTTCATGCAAAGAGTTTTTCATGGAAAAATATCCTTATACACAACTTGTCTCTAAAGACATGCTAGAAATTGTTGACGCCAACGACAAACCTCTTTTGCTGCAACTTTATAAAGATGCAAAACATTTACCGCATCGTTTTGTTATGCTCATTGTGCAAGATTCAGAAGAGAAGATATTATTGTGGCGTAACACGAAAAAAAAATCTCAAGCCCAACGTCGTAAACAAAGACACGAAAAACCTATAGCTTGGGGACTTTTATATGAATATGTACGTGCAGGTGAAGCCAGAGAAAGCACAGCCTTACGCCTTTTACAAAAAAGCCTTCCCGCCCTGCTACAAGTAAACCGTATTGTAGAAGAATTGCCTAGTATGCAAGACACTCCCATACGTATGGAAGATACGCAGTTCTCAGCTCCCTTTACGGCCAAAAATTACATGACTTTTTTCCACCTTATTCTTAATAAAGAGGAAAAAAAGCTCCTCAGTAAAGACCTACTTTGGCTTGATTTTGATGAACTTCAAGGCCTTGCCACACATTTTGCAGACATGCTTACGCCCAGCACCTTACAGCTCATTCACAGCAAGCACCTGCATCGTCTTTGCGCACAAGACATAAGAGAAGACCTTATGTAATGTATAAGGGTAAAAGCAATGTGCAGCTTTTACCCCAATATAAGGCGCATTCTGCACCAGCGTAAACACTTGATGCCCGCTGGGGCCAACTTCCTGCACCTCAAAAAGAAATATATGAAGTGAACGTGCCTTTTTAAAAATATGCAGAAACAGGTTTTCAGTGTCGACTAGTTAATAAAAAGGTCAGAGTAAAATTCTAAATCGTCCAATGTTTTACCCGTACCACGCACCACTGTGGTTAAAGGATCATTATCCACCACAACTTTTAAACGCGTTTCTTGCGCAATGAGCTGATCAAGCCCTTTGAGCAAAGCCCCCCCACCAGCAAGCAGCAAGCCATTACTATAAATATCACCGGCAAGTTCTGGAGGTGTTTTTTCCAATGCTGTGAAAACAGCTTTCACTATGACACGGGTGCAATCACGCAAGGCTTCACGCACATGCCCTTCAGAAATGCGTACCACCTTAGGCACGCCTTGTACTAAGTCTTTGCCCGACACATCAAGCAATGGCGCGTTGGGCATAGGTACAGCGCAACCTAAAATTTTCTTCACATTCTCAGCGGTGTTTTCCCCCACATCCATCTGAAATACATCATGGATATAGCGTAGTACGGCCATATCCATGGCATCGCCGGCCATGCGTACCGACTCAGAAAAAGCTGTGGAACCCATGGTAATAACGGCTACTTCAGAAGTTCCGCCGCCAATATCCAAAACAAGATTTCCCAGAGGTTCATGAATGGGAAGATTGGCACCTATGGCAGCGCCCATGGGCTCTTCTATAAGATGCACTTCGCGCACACCCGCCATGATGGCCGCATCAATAACGGCTTTTTTCTCCACCTGAGTAATGCCCGTGGGCACGCATATCACCATGGTAGGCTTCACAAATCGTAAACCGGTAACCGTTTTACGAATAAAATACGAAATCATTTCCTTGGTAACATCAAAATCTGCAATAACGCCATCTTTCATGGGACGAATAGCACGTATATTGCGCGGAGTACGCCCTATATACGCTTTAGCCTCATTACCCACAGCCAATACTGTATTCTTTACCGCGTCCACAGCAACCACAGACGGTTCATTGAGAACAATGCCGTGCTCACGTGTATAGAGTAAGGTATTCGCTGTGCCAAGATCCATGGCAATTTTTTTGCCAAGTTTGCCAAGTAAGCGTGAAAACATTAGTCGTCCTCATGATGCGCTGTAGGGTCCACATCGTAACCGGCAGGATGCTCATGTAACTCTGCTTTAGGTAAACATTGATGCAAACGACTTCGCAGATAAAGGTTTTCCAAGAAAAGCCCTAAGTAATCCACACATTGATGCACAAAAGAACGTAAATTCTCATCCATTTCGCGCCCTTCACCATGAGCTAAGCAAAGAACGCCACGAGCTGACTTGTTTACCATAACAGGCACACAAATAATAGCTTGATAATTGGGCATTTCGGGAACCTTTCCAAATAAGGAAATATTGGTATTCCCCGACAGGCCTTCTGAAAATATGGCTTGTTGCTCATCTCGAAACACCCATCCAACCATACCACTTTGTACAGGAAAAGCCAACTGTTGATGTGTCTTTAATAAGTATGGTTTGGTTTCTCCTTCCAGAACATAATATTCTTCAGAAGGCTCAAGTGAGGCAAAAGCGCAGTAATCAAAGCGCAAAGCATGCGCTATTGTACGTAAATAATTATGTAAAAAAGTAGGCCAAGCTTTAAATTGAAAACGCAAAGAACGTACAATGCTCATACAAGCATAATATTCTTCCACAGTAGCCGGTTCTGTGGGTGTTGATTCTTCTACCTGCTCACGTTTACTTACAAGATCAGCAAAGAGGTGTAATATTTTACTATCTTTATCAGAGAAAGAATATAACTTCTTGCTATCCACGCAAATAAGGCCGCCAGAAGGTACAGGACATCCCATAAAAGCCTTTACGCCATTTTCTTCTTCATCTTTATAGTAGCCAAGGCTATGCACAGTCTTATCATAATTCATCATGACCATGGGCTTATTATCGCGTAATATTTCTCCGGCAAGCCCCACATTTGGGTGTAAAACTTCTTGATAGGCATCACTATCGCCTAAAGAAAATGTGGCCGCCAATGTGTATGTAGCAGTATCTTCATTGGGCAAATAGAGAGTCGCAGAGTAAGCATCAAAAACGCTACAAATAATAGCTAAAATTTGCGTGTGCATGGGATTTGTTTCTTTCATATTCATTGATAGTATTTTTAAATGTGTAACAGATATTTTGGACACACTAACAAAGCCCTGCCAAGCCCGCAACCGCTTTTTAGCCTCATTCTTATAATAGATTAAAATAATAAACTAAAATAAATTCCTACTTCATCCATATGACGCTGGCTTGGCGTCCTGATTCTTTTTCATATCTGTAGGAAAAAAAGAGATGATGCAAGGAACGCGTACACATATCAAGACCAAAAATCTGCCTATGTGGCAATCCTGCACCATATAATTGATGACGCGTTAATGCCCATAAATCCATAGTACTATCCGCAGCGTCATACCATGCTTTATATTCATCACCCCATTCTTCAGCAAAGTTGACAAATTCTGCCATCTGTGGCCCAAGGCTAGGGCCGCGCACGGCAAAAACATCATGCGCATGTATGGCGTACTTAGCACAAAATGCAGCTACAGCCGAAGCAATAAATTCTATTTTATTACCGCGCCACCCCACATGCAATGCCATAATATATTGCCCGCTTTTATGCGCCAATAAAATAGGTTGGCAATCTGCTGTCTTAATCATAAGGGCTAAACCCGCTTGTGACGTGGCTTGGCCATCTGCTTCCGGTAAGGTAGTTCCTTCCGGAGCCAAGCGAAATCCCTCCGCCGGTGTAGTGGGCGGGTCAAAAATCAATGTATCCCCATGCACTTGTGAAAGTTCACTAAAAGGGCAGCCTACCGTTCTTTGTAAAGTTCTACGGTTGGCAAAAACATGTTGCGGCGTATCTTTTGTGGCAAAGGAAATATTGCCGCCGCCATAACTTTTTGCCGAAGCCCCTCCCGGGCGCGTTTGAAAAAGACACTTTACTCTTGGCACTCCAGGAAAAGAAAAAGGAATATAACTTATATCCATAACAAACCTTCCTCATGTACAATACCATGCATAGGCATATCCCAAGTTTCATGCGGTATATTTTCCAACACTTGCCATGAAAAAGCCATACCTATGCAATGTGTTTTTTGCCCTTTAAGCATGCTTAAAAAGCGATCATAATACCCACCACCAAAACCAATTCTATAGCCGGCCTTGTCAAAAACCACACCCGGCACCAACAACAAATCCAAAGGCCATAAGCCAGCACTAGCTTCTAAAAGAGCCCCTTTACGCGCTGCCGCCTCAGCTGTAGGTTCATAAATGCCAAAAGCCCCCGGCGCTATATCCGCTTCACTGTTACATGCGTAAAAGTCCATAAATCCATAGGCTTTTTCACGACAGCGCGGTAAATACACATGCTTTCCTTCTTCCCAAGCTTTATGCACTAAGCTTTTAGTATGCACTTCATCGTTTTGTGCCATATACAAAGCCACAGATTGAGATTTTTTCCAAACCTCATGGGCGCACAAAATAGCATGTATTGTATCACTGTCTTGCGTAATCGTAGCAAAAGGTGCAGCCTTTCGCCTCTGTAACATGGCTTTACGTAAAGTATCTTTAGACATATTTTTATCCATAAAAAGTATTTTCAAACCATGAAAATTTATTTTTACTTAAGGCAAGGCGCCTCTTTTACTCTTGTATAAGGTGTGATAACGTACGAAAAAGAACTCTAACAAGGAAGTATACATATGCCAAGCACGGAAATACCCTCCTCTACTCCACCAGCCGCGTCACAAGACTTCATGTGGATTGCTTTGGGAGATATTCATGACAATATTGAGCGCATTGGTACCATTCCCGAACTCCCTGAAGCCGATGGTATCATTATCACCGGCGATCTTACCTTTGGGGGTGGTGTTAAACAAGCTGAGCGTGTCATTTTTGCCATAAAAGAGCATAATCCGCATGTATTAGCCCAAATAGGTAATATGGATAGAGATGAAGTCACCACATGGCTTCAAAGTAATGACTGTAATCTGCACACAGAAGTACGCGAATTAGCAAGCGATACATGTGTTTTTGGCGTGGGTGCTTCTACTTTTACCCCCTTTGGTACGCCTAGCGAATACCCTGAAACATATTTTGCCGAATGGTTGGAAAAAGCATGGCAAAAAGCACGTAAATGGCCAAAGCAAATACTTATTTCTCACAATCCGCCCAAGGATACCCTATGTGATGTTATTAGTGCAGGTGTACACGTAGGCTCCTCAGCCGTGCGTGAATTTATTGAAGAAAATCAACCCGACTTCTGCATTTGTGGGCATATTCACGAAGCACGGAATATGGATACCATTGGCCGTACCATTGTGATTAATCCAGGAGATTTTGCCACCGGAGGCTATGTGGTTTTACGTAGTAATAATGGCGAACTTTCTGCTGAACTCAAACAGCTGGAGGACTCATATGTCTCAAAATAAGCTTGTGAGTAATAGCACTCTGGTATGGATTTGCTATGCCTTATATGCTGCAGCTGTTTTCAATGGCATCACAGCCATTATTGCCATTATTGTGAATTACATGATGCGCAAAGATATGAATGACAGTCTCACTAAAAACCACGTAGAGTGGCAAATAAGTACCTTTTGGCGCCTTGTCATAGGAGTTTGTATTGTTGGCGTCATGAGCTTTTTAATCAAACTCACCTATATACTCGCTTTTCTCGCCATTCCCTTATGGTTTGTGCTTGGCATCTGGTATGTCTATCGTACACTTAAGGGAATTATAGCTTTTAACAATGGTAGACTTATTTAGAAAGTTGCGCCTTAGATAGGTACGTTTTTTCAGGTAAGGGCAGAGCTTCCTTAAGGAAACTCTGCCCTTTTTTTATTTCATAAGGCAAGTAATCTGCAAAGTAGACTATAAATATATTTTTATATTTATATATCAATTACTTAGAAGACTTATAATAAAACTCTGGTGTCCACGTTTCCCAAACTTTACCCACTAAGGCCGTTGTGGGTTCAAGCGCTTGTTGCCCAGGTTTCCAACTGGTAGGTGTTACTTGGCATCCCTTGGTGGCGCATACATGTTGATGCGCCTCTATTTGGCGTAAGGTTTCATCAAACTCACGTCCCACAGAAGGTGCCACCACTTCCATACTTTGCACAATACCATGCGGATTAATAATAAAACTTCCGCGCAAATGAAAGCCTTCACTGGCAGAATACACACCATAGCTTTTCCCAATCTCCCCGCAAGTGTCAGCAAGAAGGGGGAAGGGCATTTTTTCACGCGTCATTTTAGATATTTCTTGTTCATCCCACATTTTATGCACATATATGCTATCCATGCTAATACCTAATACTTGCACGCCAAGTTTTGAAAATGCCTCAAATTTAGCCACAATGGCAGCAATTTCTGTGACGCATACAAAGGTAAAGTCACCTGGGTAAAAAAACAAAAATACCCATTTATCACGATAATCGCTTAAGGATACTTCTTTAAATTCGCCATTTTCATAAGCTTTTGCGGTAAAATCCGGTGCAGCCATACCTATTTGAATCATGAGATACCTCCAATGTAAAAGTCTCCTAGAGACATAATTTCATATAAAATCTTCTGCTAGTAAACGGTAAATACTTTACTTTTGTCAACAAATAAAAAAGCCTCAAATTTTCTGTATTTGAGGCTTTTAACATTATATCTTATTCTTTTTTATACATATAGGTAAAACATTTTTTAATGTCCACCCAAATAGGCTTCACGTACTGCAGGATTATTTAGCATATCCGCAGCGTTATCTTCCATGATAACATTACCTACTTCCAATACATAGCCACGGCTGGCAAGTTTAAGAGCGGCTCTGGCATTTTGCTCTACCAATACCACTGTCACACCTTGCTTATTGATGGTACGTACCGCCTCAAAAATGGAACCTACCAATAAAGGCGCAAGCCCCAATGAGGGCTCATCCAGCAAAAGCAAACGTGGCTGCCCCATGAGAGCACGCCCAATGGCGAGCATTTGCTGTTCACCGCCAGAAAGTGTGCCGGCAAGTTGGCGTTGACGTTCTTCCAAACGTGGAAAAAGTTCAAAAATCCATTCTAGCGTTTTGGCAATTTTATCTTTATCTTCAATGGTAAAAGCCCCTAGCTTAAGATTACCCAGTACAGACATGGTACCAAAAACACGGCGCCCTTCCGGAGATTGTGTAATGGCTTGCTTCACAATGTCATAGGAATGTAATTTATGTAGTTCTATACCATCATAAATAATTTGCCCTTTAGTTACTTTTTGTAAGCCACTAATAGTTTGCATGGTGGTGGTTTTTCCAGCGCCATTGGCACCTAAAATAGCTACAATTTCACCTTCTTCCACCTTAATATCAATACCGTGAAGAACCTCCACAGGGCCATAACTTACATGTACATCTTTCAGTTCTAAAAGTGCCATATTACCAGCTCCCATCATCGGCACCGAGATATGCCTCGATGACGGCCTTATTATTACGAATATTTTCAGGAATATCCTTAGCAATAACGCAACCATTCTCAAGAACTACTAACCATTTGCAAATATGCATCACCAAACGCATATCATGCTCAATAAGTAGCACTGTAATGTCACGCTTACGAATTTCATGAATAAGCTCCATGAGTTCGGCTGTTTCCTGTTCATTCATGCCCCCTGCCGGCTCATCTAAAATAAGCAATTCAGGGTCAGAAGCAAGAGCACGGGCAATTTCCAAAAGACGTTGTTTCCCATAAGGTAAGGAACCAGCCAATTCGCTATGTACGTCATCAATGCCCACAAAAGCTAATTCTTGCATGGCTCTATCAAAAGCGGCCTTTTCTTCACGGCGCTGCCAAGGCAAGCGCAACATGGAGGACACCACCCCTGAAGTCATACGGCAATGACGCCCAGCCAAAACATTTTCCACCGCTTGCATACGCGGGAAAAGACGTATGGATTGGAAAGTACGCGCTATGCCTTTTTTTACTAATTTATGCGAAGGAACACCGGTGATACGCTCATTTTTAAAGTAAATATCACCTTTTTCTGGGGTATAGTTTCCGGTAATACAGTTAAAAACTGTGGTTTTACCGGCGCCATTGGGGCCAATAAGTCCCACAATGCTCCCGCGTTCCACCTGAAAATTCACTTCCTGCATGGCAGTGAGCCCGCCAAAAACCTTAGTCACATTAGCAAGACGTAACAAGCTCATTATTTACCTCCTGCAGTGTTTTTGGGAGTCGCTGTACCAAGAGGCGGTGCTTTAGGCGTACCGTCTTTATTAAAGAAGTTCAGCTTATACTTATACAATGCGGGGGGTAAGAGCCCTTGAGGACGCCATACCATCATTACCATCATGGCAAGACCAAAAACAAGCATACGCGCTTGAGAAAATTCGCGTAGAATTTCCGGTAAACCAATAAAAATAAATGTGGAAACAAGTACACCCAATTGACTGCCACCACTTAAAATAACCACAGCAAATAAGATAACCGATTCTGTAAAAGAAAAGGATTCTGGTGTTACAATGGTCATCTTAGCAGCAAAGACCGTTCCCGCAGTGCCGGCCCAGCAGGCACCAATGACAAAAGCTATAAGCTTATAGCGCGCCACGTTAATACCACAACCGTTGGCAGCCACATCATCATCACGAATATAATTTAAAGCACGCC
The DNA here is from genome assembly GCA_964371225.1 of uncultured Desulfovibrionaceae bacterium. Classification (GTDB taxonomy): domain Bacteria; phylum Desulfobacterota; class Desulfovibrionia; order Desulfovibrionales; family Desulfovibrionaceae; genus CAYJAD01. Next base: position 1,914 of record CAYJNA010000044.1, on the reverse strand, counting down.
CAAAACGTGACTGCGCTAACCAAGCAAAGAAGAGCACAGAAAGCGCTACACCACCCCAAACAAAGTAATAAAACTGTGTAGGAGTAACAATGCGCATGCCAAAAATTTCAGGACGTGAAATACCAAAAATACCATTGGATCCGCCAAAGTAGCCGCCCACATCATTGATGAGCGTTAAGCGTACAATTTCCACAATACCAATGGTTACAATGAGCAAATAGTCACCACGTAAGTGAATGATAGGTCGCGCTACAATGAGGGCAAATACGCCGGCCATAATACCCGCAAGAGGCATTATATATAGTACTGGTATACCAAATTGTGTATTTAACACAGCTGTGGTGTACGCGCCTATGGCAAAAAAGGCTGCGTGTCCCATATGAAAGAGACCCGCTTGCCCTAAAATAACGTTTAAAGAAAGAGCAAGCCATGCGTAAATACCAATACTTACGCACACGTCTATCCAATATCTATTGGCCACTGTGGGTAAAAATATGATACCCACCACAAGAATAAGAGCAATGATAGGGCGAATATGTTTCATCATAGTTTTTCAGCCACCCTTTCGCCCAAAATGCCTGTGGGGCGGATAATAAGAATACAGATAAGCACGCCAAAAGCTATAACATCTTTCCAAGCGGCGGCAATATATGCGGCAGACATGGCCTCAATAACACCTAGGAGCAAACCACCCAGCATAGCACCGGGAATATTGCCAATGCCGCCCAAAATGGCCGCAGTAAAAGCTTTCAAGCCGTAATTCCAACCCATTACAAAGTCAATTTGCCCGTAGTACAAACCTACCATCATGCCGGCAATACCGCCAAGGCCAGGCCCAATCATAAATACAATGGAGATGATTCTATTCACATTAATCCCCATAAGTCTGGCGGCGCCTTGGTCTATGGAGACAGCGCGCATGGCCGCTCCGGTGCGGGTACGATGCACAAAAAGATACAAAGCTAGCATAAGCACAAAGGAAAGAAGGATAACCAAGAGGCGAATGCCGGGAATTTCCCAAGAGCCTATGCTTACCGTGAAGGATGGACGCACAAATTCGGGGTAAACAAAAAAGCGCGCTCCATAAATGAGCATGATAGCATTTTGGAAAAAAATAGATGCCCCCAGTGCCGAAACCACCGCCGAAAGACGGCTAGCAGTTCGTAAGGGTCTATACGCCACACGCTCCAAAATAAAGCCCATGAGAGCCACAAAAAGACCTACCATGATGAAAACAAGAACCACGGCAAGCTCCACAGGAAGGGCTCCCCCTATGCCTGCGCTCACAAGCAATGTTAAACCAAAATATGCCCCTATGGTGAATAAGTCACCGTGAGCAAAGTTGATAAGTTTTAAAATGCCATAGACCATGGTGTACCCCAGCGCTACCAGCGCGTAAATACTACCCACAGCAAGGCCATTTATGAGCTGTTGAATAAAATCACCCATGCACACCAACCTTCGTTAGAGAGATAACAAGATAGAGGAAATAGCTTTGGAAGCAGAGCATATCCCGCCTCGTTCATTGTAAACACACGGGATATGCTTTTCAAGGGAAAATACTGCAGTGAGCATTTTCCCTTTTAGTTACTTATGCATCCCAATCGTCGTCTTCTTCCACTGGGGCAAAGCCACGACGCATGGTATTTTCTGTAATAACACGTGGGTCCATGAAGTGTAAGAGATAATCAGGGCCACCGGCCTTGGTTCCCACACCGGACATTTTTGCACCGCCAAAGGGTTGGCGTTCCACAAGAGCACCTGTATTATTACGGTTAATATACAAGTTACCCACACGGAAGTTTTTACGTGCTTTTTCAAGATTTTTGGGTGAGCGGCTAAAGACACCGCCGGTGAGCGCAAAGCGTGTGCTATTGGCAAGGTCAATGGCCTCGTCAAAGTCCTTAGCGCGCA
>CAYJNA010000043.1:0-19755 GCA_964371225.1 uncultured Desulfovibrionaceae bacterium | reverse complement strand
GTATTTCATACGTTTATTTCCGGCAAAATTTATTAAGCTTTTTAAGCTATAAATCAAATCTTTACTGATAGTTAAGTAATTTTTCAGTGTCGACTAACTAAAATTTGAAAATTGTTTGAAGTGTAAAATACCCTACGCAAAGGTCTCAAAAAAAAGCCCTTTTTCAACCAATAATTGAAAAAGGGCTTAGCATTATAAAAACACCTACACAATGCATGTGCAAGTAGTTTCATCAAAATAGCTTATTGCACGGTATCTGATGACGCTGTATCTGGCTCAAAGTCCATAATACGTCCCTGTAACCACACGTATGCATCAATATCATCGCCCACCTTGGGCTCATAGCCCTTAAGCACTGTTTTAGGCACATATAGCATAACATGCAGGGCTTCCCTATCAGGCATGGGGAAATCAATGCGCAACATACTTACTTCTAATTTGTCCAACATGCATTGTTGCACTTCTAAAATAGTACTGCGCACCTCATATTCACAATAATGACGCCCAGGCATAATCACTTGCTTACCGGCAAGATTAACTTTGAGAGCAGGCACATCTAAACGGCTTTTATCAGTATTTTCTTCCAACCAACGCGCCGCATGAGCTTCATACAAGGGCCCTTGTGTTATGGTCATTTCATCAATAAGCGCTTTACGGATACCAAAGGCAAGACCGGCCACAAGAAAAGTATGGCTTACACCAGGAGTTAAGTCTTCTTTATCACGATAGTATAAGGGGTTATAAAACCATAAGGGCTTTTTCCCTTCAAGAATACAAGCACTTACATTGGCTTCAACGCCAGACTTCCACGGTACAGAAGAATCTACTTCCAAGGTATTGGGATAGCCTTCCAGCAAGGGCATGGCCGTTACAGGCTTAAGTTCTTCTTCTAACAATCCTTGCATAATGGTGGCAGCACGTACGGGTTGGTCTTGCGGCCAAGCCATAAGAATGGTTTCTTTTGTGCTATCTTTACGTTGCCAGCAAGGACGGCTACCCCCAGAATGAATAATAGTACCTACGATTTGTGGCATAAGCCCTTTGGGATTTCCCACAAGCACAGCCCACTGTTGGCCCAAACCTTCAAAATGTGTACGATGGTCTTCTACTTCTTGTATCTGTTCTTGCTTTTTAGACATACTTTTCCCTTATAAAAAATTTTCTTGCTACGTTCTTCTTCCAGTACAACCTTGAGACGCAACAAGAAATAGATTTATCGACTTTCGAAACAAAAATAAGAACATATTTTAGGCATAAAGTATAGTTTTTTTATATGCTAAAATTCCTTATTCCTCACGAAAGCAGTAAACTTTAGAGGAAATTTTTACACTGTCCACACTAAATATTGACAAGCCCTGCTAAAGAGGCTATACGTCCGTGTTCATTGTGTAGAATCAATGTAGGAAAGCCTCAACTTGGTGTTGTGGCAACACATATTGCAAATAACTCTTGGAGGAAAACGTGGCTAACCATAAGTCTGCCATTAAGCGTCACAAGCAAAGCCTTGTACGCGCCGAGCGCAACCGTGCTGCTCGTACCCGTGTGAAAAATGTTATCAAAAAAGTGCGCACTGCTGTTCTTGCCAACGACAAAACCGCTGCTGCTGAGGCACTTGTACTCGCAACTTCTATGCTCGATAAGGCTTCCACAAAGGGCGCCATGCATTGGAAAACATCTGCACGTAAGATTTCTCGTCTTGCTGCTGCTGTGAACAAAATCGAAGCATAATTTCTCTTACAGAAATTAAAAAGCCTTTTTTCTGATGGATATTCCGTCGGAAAAAAGGCTTTTTTTTGTATGCACTAAATACAATGGCTTACCGCTGTATAACAGACCTTTTGTCACCCTCATACCGTAACCAAGGCATGAAGATATACTGCTAAATTAGTTTTCAAACAGTTCAGGAAAAAGCCTTGGCAAACTTTGTACAAACAGCTTTATTTCATTAGAAATTTTAATATAGCAATCTAATTTTTCTGCTTCAGTTTGCATACGTGAAGCCAGAACCTTAGGGTCTTTAAAAGCATAATATAAATGGCGTGATTTAGGAAAAAAAGGGCTCAATTGCGTGGGATTAGGGCAAAGGGTAATTACAAAATCAAAAGCTATGCATTCAAATTCACTAACTGTTTTAGACTGTTGTGTCGTTATATTCATGCCATGCGTTTGAAACATGGCTGCACTAGCATAAGGGTCTACCCCCAAGGCTTCAGTGCCGGCAGAAAAAACTTCAAAACCATCTCCTAAGTAAATTTTTCCAAAAGCTTCTGCCATTTGGCTCCGACTGGAGTTTCCAACACAAAAAAATAATATCGTTTTCATAGTAAGCTACCCTAAAAAATATAAAATGCATCCCCTTAAACAGTGAGTATGCACAAAGCAAATATGCAATGTGGTATATCTAACATTATCTTGTAAAAAAATAAAGTGCCACATCAATAGACTGTATTCTTACGTACATATGATTACAATAAACGAATTTGAATAAAAAGCGTCTTTTTCACGGGTTACTAGGATAAAAAACTTCCTTCATATGGCCTACTTGACAGTGATTTTCAATTCTTATACTATTTAAATATACATTTTCGAATTTTATTACTTCTTTTGCAATATCGCCCTCATTTATCTGTGCCATATAAGGAGATTTATATGACAAGCACTTTAGAAGCAAATAATTGTTGTTGTGCAAATTCGTGCACAAGTATTTCTCATTTAGCCGTGGGGCAAAGTGCCACCATTCGTAGTATTAAAGCAGAAAATCTTTTGGGTCGCCGTTTACGCGATATGGGCCTTTCCACAGGCATGAAGCTTACCGTCACCAACCGCGCCCCTTTAGGCTGCCCCATTGTAGTGTCATTGGATGGTTATGAAATATCCCTACGTTGCGATGAAGCAGCGCAAATCTTAGTAGAAAAATTTTAAGGAGCACATATGCCCCCCATTAATATTGCTTTACTCGGAAACCCCAATAGCGGAAAAACCACTTTATTTAACTCCATCACCGGTGCCCATAGACAAGTGGGCAACTACCCCGGCATTACTGTTGAAAAACATACCTTACAATTTAAAGTAGGTTCTCAAGACGTGGCATTGGTGGACTTACCGGGTACCTATTCCCTTTCTGCATTTAGTGAAGAAGAAGTTGTGGTACGACATATGCTCAATGATGAGCGCCCGCAAGTGGCCATTGACGTGGTCAATGCCAGTGCCATAGAACGCAACCTTTACCTGGCCGTGCAACTCATGGAGCTGGAAATGCCCATGATTATTGCTCTTAACATGATGGATGAAGCTGAAGCCCATGGCATTCGCATTGATATAGACCGCCTCAGCCAAGGTTTAAATGTGCCTGTGGTGTCCTGCGTTGGGCGTTCTGGTAAGGGCGTACCCGAACTTTTACGCCAAAGTCTTACCGTCACAACGCCATCATTGGTTAAAATTAGCTATGGGCAAGATGTTGACCCTGTACTCGAAGAAATGACCACGCGCATTGCAGCAGAAAAATTTCTTGCTAAATATCCCAGCCGTTGGGTGGCTTTAAAGTTCATAGAAGGCGATGAAGCCATCCAAGAAGAAGGCGCTGTGGAACATGCGATTTTTTGCGCGCAATTGCAAAATGATGTTGCCAAATTAGCCAAACATTTACGACAAACTTTAGACACGAGCCCCGAAGGCATTATAGCCGATTATAGATATGCCTTTATTCATGGCTTATTGGCTGACGTTGTCACGCATACCACATCCTATCATGCGCGTAGCCCTCTCACTGCCGCCATTGACTCCATACTGCTAAACAGGCTTTTTGGCCCTATTATCATGCTAGGTATCCTTTGGTTAACGTATTGGTTTACCTTAAATCTTGGCGCTTACCCACAAGGATGGGTGGAAGAAGGTTTTGGTTGGCTTAACGAAACCGCCAGCGCTCTTATTCCCGAAGGGCTTTTACAATCGCTCATTGTTTCTGGTATTATTGACGGTGTAGGCGGCGTGCTGGGCTTTACCCCTCTTATATTCTTCCTCTTTATCATCATAGCCATCTTAGAAGACTCAGGCTATATGGCGCGTATGGCGCACCTTTTAGACCGCATATTCCGTATTTTTGGCTTGCAAGGGTGCTCTGTTATGCCCTTTATTGTTTCCGGCGGTATTTCCGGAGGTTGCGCCATTCCAGGCATCATGGCAGCGCGCACTTTACGTAATCCGCAAGAACGCTTAGCCACCATACTCACGGCGCCTTTCATGTCATGTGGTGCTAAGGTGCCTGTTTTCCTTCTTATTGTAGCAGCATTTTTTCCCGAAGCGCAACAAACCTATGTGCTCTTTAGCCTTACCTTGGTGGGGTGGGTGGCAGCATTAGTCATGTCCTTACTTTTACGTAAAACGATTTTAAAAAGTGACGCCACGCCCTTTGTTTTGGAAATCCCCCCGTATCGCTTACCCACATTACGCGGCGTGCTCATTCACGCTTGGGAACGCACATGGATGTACATCAAAAAAGCCGGTACGGTTATTTTAGCTGTATCCATTGTGGTGTGGGCAGCCATGTCCTTTCCTGCCCTCGACGCTAACCAGATAAAGCCCTTTGATGATAAACGTGCTAGCATTGAGCAAACCATGCCTGAAGGAGAAGCACGTAATAAAGCCATACTGGCTGTGGACGGACAACAAGCTGAAGCTGCTTTGGTAAATTCTGTGGCTGGACGTATTGGTGTGGCTTTAGAGCCTGTCATGTCTCCCTTGAACTTTGACTGGCGCATGAACATTGCTTTACTTGCCGGTATTGCGGCAAAAGAAGTGGTGGTTTCTACCCTTGGTACTGCTTACTCTCTTGGCGAAGTGGATCCTGAAGATTCCGCCACATTGGGAGAACGCTTACAGGCAGATCCTCGCTGGAACATGCCGCTAGCTGTGGCCTTTATGCTTTTTGTTCTGCTCTACGCCCCTTGCTTTGTGGCAGTGGCAGTACTTATGCGTGAAGCTGGTTCTTGGAAGTGGGCGGTATTTTCCATAGTGGGTAATACCATATTTGCCTACGCTGTTTCCACCGCGGCCTATTATACTTTACGAGCCTTGGTAGCCTAACAAGGCTACAATGCTTTTATTTTTACCGGAGAGCTTCTTGTGAGGCTCTCCTTTTTTTATGGAAATAAAAAAGGGCAAGAAGCCTAAGCCCCTTGCCCTTACTACTATATGCTAAAAAGCTTATTTACCCATATCATAGGTAAGAATCATATTACGAGCCGCCGCGGCTTCGTCTAAACGACGCACCGGCGTAGTGGTGGGAGCAGCTTGTAAAGCTTCAGGTGTTTCCAAACCAATTTTCACCACTTCTTCCAACACGGCAATAAATTCATCCAATGTTTGTTTGCTTTCTGTTTCTGTAGGCTCAATCATGAGGCATTCAGGCACAATAAGCGGGAAATAAACGGTGGGGGCATGATAGCCTTTATCCAACAAGCCCTTGGCAATATCAAGAGCACGTGTGCCTTCAGGAGCAGAAGCTACAAATTCGTGCGCGCAAATACGCTTATGCGGAATATCCAGCACATGCTCCATGGACTTCATGATATAGTTAGCATTCAATACGGCATACTCAGAGGCACGGGTAAGCCCTTCAGCACCAAGGCGCAAAACATACGCATAGGCACGTAAGAAAATGCTAAAGCTCCCGTAGAAAGGTGCAATATAGCCTATACTCTTGGGGTAATCATAACCTAAGCCGAAAGTACCATCCTCTTTCTTTTCCACACGGGAAATAGGTAAGTAAGGCACAAGTCGTTCAGAAACGCCCACAGGGCCAGAACCGGGGCCACCGCCGCCATGCGGCGTACCAAGGGTTTTGTGTACATTCCAGTGAACCACGTCAAAGCCCACATCACCCACGCGCATTTTGCCCATGATGGCATTCATATTGGCGCCATCATAATATAATAAAGCATCCACTTTACGCATTTTTTCCACAATGGTTTCAAGGTGGTTTTCAAAAATACCCAAAGTATTGGGGCATGTCATCATGATACCGGCCACCTCGTCGTCCAATGCGGCTTCCAAAGCTTCAGGGTCAATAATGCCATCTTTAGAAACAATATTTACAACTTCATATCCACCTAATACAGCAGAAGCGGGGTTGGTGCCGTGTGCTGAATCAGGGCAAATGATTTTTGTCTTTTTATTACCCTTATCACGGTGATATGCGGCAATAAGTTGTACGCCGGTAAATTCACCATGAGCGCCGGCCATGGGCTGCATGGTGTAGCCAGCCATACCGGTAATTTCGCACATGAGTTGTTCAAAATGCCAAATGCACTCAAGAGCACCTTGAGTATAGCTTTCGCCGCCGGGCAATTGTGCTAATGCTGGGTGTACATTGGCAAAACCGGGAAGAGCCCCCATGGCTTCGGTGAACTTGGGGTTGTACTTCATGGTGCAAGAACCCAAGGGATAAAAGTTGCTGTCTACGCTGTAGTTTTGCTGTGAAAGCAAGGTGAAGTGACGCACCACATCCAGCTCAGAAAGCTCTGGCATTTGCAAGGGGCTTTGGCGTAAAAGGCCTGCGGGCAGCATATCACCGGCGCTTTTTGTGGCTTCCCTAGGAATAACGCCTGTGCGACCTGCTACAGATTTATCAAAGAGTGATTTCATGCGAGAACTCCTTTTACAGCTTTAATCATGGCATCAATATGCGCCGTGGTGGTTTTTTCTGTGCATGCTACCAAGAGCACATTATCCATGCCTTCATAGTAACGATCCACAGGGAAACCAATGGCAAAACCATGTTCTAACATTTTACCGGCAAGCTCTTTGGCAGAGCATGGTAATTGTAGGGCAAATTCATAGCCATAAGGGGCATCATGTAATAAGCTTACACCATCAATGCTTGTCCATTGTGCAGCAGCATAGCGTGCAGCTTCCATGCTTAAAAGTGCCACGCGCTTTAGACCTTCTGTACCTAACAAAGACATGTACATAAGGCTACGTAAGGCGCACAAGGATTGGTTGGAGCAAATATTAGATGTGGCCTTGGCACGACGAATATGTTGTTCCCGCGCTTGTAGAGTGAGCACATAGCCTGTTTTACCATCAACATCTTGAGTGCGTCCGCAAATGCGGCCAGGGAACTGACGAATATATTCTTTACGGCATGTCATAATACCAAGGTAAGGGCCACCAAAAGAAAGGGGCATACCCAAGGCTTGGCCATCAGCTACAGCCACATCCGCTCCCATTTCGCCGGCTGTTTTTACAAGAGCTTGCATAATGGGGTATACAGACATGATGGAAAGCGTTTTTTGACTCTTAGCATGGGCAAAAAGTTCGCTATAGTCTTCAATGGCGCCAAAGAAGTTGGGATTTTGTGCAATAATGGCGGCGCAGGTACCGTCTATGGCAGCTTTGAGCCCTTCCATATCAGGACGGCCATTTTTATGTGGCACTTCCACAATTTCCATGGTCAAATTACTGGAGTAATCTTTTACCATATTCCGCCAAATGGGGTTTACACCACCATCAATAACAATTTTTTTACGCTTGGTTTGACGCATGGCCATGAGAGAGGCTTCAAACAAGGCAGAGCCACCGTCATACACAGAAGCATTGGCGCATTCCATACCAAACAAACGAGTTACGCAGGTTTGGTATTCAAAAATAGCCTGTAAGGTGCCTTGAGAAGATTCTGGCTGATAAGGCGTATACGCTGTATAAAATTCACCGCGAGAAGCAAGAGCGTCCACAGCTTTAGGAATGGCATGGTCATAAAAACCAGCACCCAAAAAGCTTACCATGGTGTGTGTATTTTTTGCAGCAAGAGCTTCTAAATGTGCGCACACATCCATTTCGCTCTGACCTTTAGGAAGATTAAAAGATTTGGGACGCATAGAAGGTTTAATGTCTGCAAAGAGATCTTCTATGGTCTTCACGCCAATTTTTGCAAGCATTTCTTGCACTTCGGCTTCGGTATGGGGGACAAAGGGCATATTCACCAGCCTTTGCTTAGTTTGCCCCTGCGCACAGAGGCAAAAGTCATAAAAAAGTACCAATACAAAAGGAGCTTATATCACATACACACAATACAAGCTGTGACCTAAATCACATCTGGTGTTTGCCATATAAGCTCCCCCTAAACACTTTTTAGCACAAATTAATGTGCTTCAGAGGCGCAAAATTCTTCGTACGCTGCAACGTCAAGAAGACCTTCTGCTTTACCAGAAAGTTTCACTCGCACCATCCACGCACCATAAGGATCGGTATTTACAGCTTCAGGCGCATCATTAATACCTTCATTCACAGCTACAATTTCGCCGCTTATGGGAGCATACAATTCACTGGCAGCTTTCACAGATTCAATGGAACCAAATTCTTCACCGGCAGTGATAACGGTACCTTCTTCAGGAAGATCCACATAGGTAATATCGCCAAGGGCTTCTTGAGCAAAATTGGTAATACCAATAACAGCTTCGTCACCCTCAATACGAACCCATTCATGGGTCTTGTCATACAAAAGTTCGGATGGATTAGACATTATTTTTTCCTCTCTAACGTGGTTTTATAACTTAATTCTCGCGGTACCCTTGTCATAAAATGGCAAGGAAACCACAGTTGCTGGCAAAGACGTACGACTTGCGCTTACTAAAAACTCTGTTTTACCGGCATGTTCTACATGCACCCAAGCAAAGGCTATAACATAGCCTAAAGAAGGAGCAAAAGAACCGCTGGTAACCACACCCACTTCTTGACCAGATGTGGTGGTAAGCTTGTCTCCTGCGCGTGCAGCGCGGCGTCCTTCAATGCGTAAAGGAAGAAGCACTTCGCTCACCTCACCGGAATGCTCATGCCCCACATAAGGAGCAAGAGTGGTAAGCATTTTACCCATACCTGCTTCGGTAGGATTGTGCTTATCATCAAGCTCATGCCCATATAAGGGCAGACCTGCTTCTAAGCGCAAGGTATCACGGGCGCCAAGACCGGCGGGCTTAACGCGCGCATCTTGTAAAAGTTTTTCCCACAAAGGTAAAGCCTTATTCCATGGTAAATAAAGCTCATAGCCCAATTCTCCGGTATAACCGGTGCGGCTCACAAGCATTTTTTCATCCATAAAGGGACGTTCTTCAAAAGAAAAATAACCCAAATGACGGAAGGATTCTCCCATAAGAGACTCCAAAACATCTAAAGACTCAGGGCCTTGCAAGTCGATTTTTGCTGTGCTTGCAGACACATCTTCAAGACTTACACCGGCAGGCATACGCGCTTGTAATGCTGCAAAGTCACCAGCGGCACAAGCCCCATTCACCACCAACATGAAGGAATCTTCTTCCATGCGGTACACAATGAGGTCGTCAAGCATATTCCCCTGTTCGTTCAGTAAGAAACCATAACGACACTTGCCGGGTTTTAAAGTATCAAGATTATGTGTTACAGCTTTGGCTAAAGCATCGGCAGCACCTTGGCCATGAATAAGAAATTCGCCCATATGGCAAATATCAAAAACAGAAGCTTTTGTACGTGTATGCTCATGCTCCGCTAAGATACCCGCATATTGTATGGGCATATCCCAGCCAGCAAAGCCAGCCATTTTAGCACCTTGTGCTTTATGCCATGCCGTTAAAGGCGTTTCTAACAATGTTGACACGCTGTCTCCTAAAAAGTTTAGTGTTATTCCATTAAAAAAAACGTAAAACACATATGTTCAATAGGCGGCATACTAGCACAAAGCCCCTCGCTACACAAGTCGGCTCAAGAACATTTTCCTTGTGAATTTTATGTCTTATTTGGTGATATCCACGGTACTTTAGGACAAAAATCTTGCATCTCACAACTGGCGCATAAAGGCTTACGTGCATCACAAACATGGCGCCCAAACCAAACCATGCGATGATTCACTCTCCCCCACTCTTCACGCGGAAAAAGGCGCATCAAGTCCTGCTCCACCGCCACGGGTGCGGTATTTTTGGTAAGCCCCAGACGAAACACAATGCGCCCCACATGCGTATCAATGGCTATGCCTTCATTGATGCCAAAGGCAGACCATAAAACCACATTGGCAGTTTTGCGCGCCACACCGCCCAAGGTAATTAAATCCTCTAAACGCTGCGGCACCTCACCGCCATAATGCTGCATGACACGTTGCGCCGCTGCCACTATGTTCTTGGCCTTATTTCTATAAAAACCTGTGGAACGAATAACTTCTTCCACTTCCACAATAGGTGCCGTAGCCAAGGAAGCCGCATCGGGCCAGCGTGCAAACAAATGCGGTGTTACCATATTAACGCGCGCATCGGTGCATTGCGCAGAAAGCACCACAGCTACCAAGAGCTGCCAAGGCGTTTCAGCATGTAAATGCGTTTCCGGTTCAGGATATTTAGCCGCCAAGACTTCTTGTACTAAAGCTGCCCTTTTTTTCAATGATTTTGTCATACACCACGCCTTTATGCACTCTCTTTAGCGGTTTTTTCAATGCAAACACAAGAACTTGCTAAAACATAGGCCGCTACCGAGAAGACCAACCCCACCACAAAAGGAGGTAATTGCTGTAATGATGCAGGAATAAAATCTAACACCACCAAAGCTGTACGTGGAGAAACAAAAATATAAAAGCTAATACATGAAATAGCCCCTGCCACCGCACTCACTGTGGCGGCTTTGGCATGCGCGTGTTTGAAAAGCACCAAACTTAAATAGGGAACAAAAGCCGTGGCACCAATAACACTCCAAGAAATGGTATAAATGAGAGAAATAATTTTCCCTTCAATTTGCGCCGTGCATGCGCTGACCAACACACAGAAGACTATGGCCGCCAACCAAGTTTTCTTGGTGGTTTTGGTGGAAAAAATATCTTCTGTTAAAGAGGAAGAAGCTATGTGAAACAAGGCAGTACATGTGGAAATGGAAGCTGAAATGATGGCAAGGCTGAAAATTTGTTTGCCGGCTCCGGGTAAGAGCATATGCACCAAAGCAGGTATCACAGCATCACTATTTTGCATTTCCGGTAAAATAAGGCGTGAAAGAGATGCAATAAAGTACATGCCGCCCACAATGAGTAAAAGTATGCTGGAAGCAAGCAAAGCGGCTTTTTTCACTTCTTTTTTATCTTGAAGTGCAAAATGCCTTTGTATCATTTGTGGTTGCGCCCACACAGCCACCGATGTCACGATAACTAGCGACCATACAAAGTAGCCCGAATCACCTGAAGATAATGCCGTAAAACCATTGTTGGCTTGAGGCGTAGGAGCCAATTGCGCCAAAGCATGTACGCCGTCCACAGGGCCACCCACCATGGAAAGTACTTGATATGCCAAAAGCCCTATACCAAGGAGCATAATAGCCCCTTGCATGGCTTCTGTGAGCAATACCCCTTTCATGCCGCCCCAAAACACAGCAATACCCACTAAAATAGCTAAAAACCATACACATGTTGCGTAGTTAAAGGGAAAAATATCCGTAAGCATTAATGCGGCGCCCTTAATGACAGCAGCCCCATACACAGAAAGGAAGAAGGCAAAAATAAAACCCAATATCTTACGTAAAAAGGGAGCATTATGCCCAAGAGAAAGTAATTGTGCCGGAGTACGCGCTCCAAGGCGCATTTGAAGTTGTTTGGTTGGCCATGCCAAGACATAGTACACGAAAAGCGTACCCAAGAGCACATTACCCAAGGCAATAAGCATCATTTGCAGTCCGTATTTATGCGCCAAGCCACCAAAACCAATGAGCGCCACTGCAGAAATATAGGTGGCTACATAGGCTAAAGATTGTACGCCAAAACCTACTTTTCCACTTAAAAGAGCGTCTTTACCGGCACCCATGCGCGCCAAGAAAAAGAATACTGCAATGTACGCTACCCAAATAAAAATTTCCATGCCTTTTCCTCTCTACTATGACCATCTATAAAAACAAAAAAACCGCCTCCTTAGGAAGCGGCTTATCTTGTTCTATGCAATCTATATACTTATGCAAACACCAAAGACCCTTCCTATGTGGTAGTAGGACGGTAATAATAAAAGTAGTTAAAAAATGTGTAGTTGCGAAGCATATGTTTTCCTTTATTATGTAGCATGACTTACCTAAAAAGCCTTACAGTGTCAAGCCTAGGATGTCAGTTATGTCAGATTTCTTTCTTATAAAGGTGTGCAGAAATTGTTACATATATGGTGTGGCGTCATCTCTCATAAGGTCTAAAATGCACGTATTTTGCCTTAAGACTAACACCTTTTACAATTTTACCCACGACACAACGCGCCGCAACATCCCATAAGGGATATGGGCGTATGTAAAATTTCAATCTAAAAAATTGCACGTAAAAAGGCAGGGTACTGTATAGGCAAATAAATTGAATTTAATTTCCGATTTCAAAAAAATATGTCTATTTAGGGCACATGTCAAGGGGAAAAAAGTATTTTATACTCAAAACATTTTACAATAACTTATTGTGTATTAACAAAATATTTCAAAACAACATTCATCGCTACACAAAGAAGCATCCATTTGGAATGCATTTTGCTTGCTGTTTTTTTGTACTGTATACGGCTAAATTTTCCTACTTTATAAGGGAGAATTATGCCTTTAACTGTTAGCCATAACGTCATGGCTACAAATGTAGCGCGAAATTTAAACACGCATTATGGGAATTTAAGCACTTCTGTAATGCGTCTTTCGTCTGGCCTTCGCATCAACGGTGCCGCCGATGATGCTGCAGGGCTTGCCATTCGTGAGCTTATGCGTGCTGACATTGCTTCGCTTACCCAAGGTATACGTAATACCAATGACGCCATTTCCATGGTGCAAACGGCCGACGGTGCCTTGCAAATTATTGATGCTTGCCTCATTCGTATGAAGGAGCTAGCCATGCAGGCCGCCACAGGCACATATAATTCTACACAACGCAGCATCATTAATGCAGAGCTTCAAAGCCAAGCATTGGAAATAGATCGTATTGCCAATGCCACAGAATTTAACGGTATTAAGCTTCTTGATGGTTCTCTTTCAGGCCAACATAACGGTAATTTGCTCTCATCAAGTGGCGCAGCAAAAATACATTTTGGCACGAGCAACAGTTCACAAGAAGATTATTATTACATACACGGCGCAGCAGCCACCAGCAGTGCTCTTGGTCTTGTAGAAGAGCCTCAATATTTGCCCGAACATCTCGACATACTTTCCGATAAACTTGGCAATGGAGTTATACAAAGCTTTGCCTCTGGGCGCGTGACTTTTGCTGTGATTCCTCAAGGTTCACAAAATATTTTATTTCATTTAGATGATCTTGGGCGCAATGATTCCATACAAATATTTAATATGGCCGGAGAGCATTTAGCGGGAACGCAAATATCAGGAGAAGATTGGGATAATGCCGGAATAAGCAGTCCCGCTGATATGGCCACGCATATTATTACAGAAGCCAATGGTTTTTCACCAGATGCCACATACAGTGCGGCTAAGCTAAATGGCAACCAAAGCCTTACCTATACTGATACCCCGCCTTACAATCAGTTTACCGTCAACGGAACGCAAATGGGATATTCTGGAGAAATAGATAGTAATAACAATGAATATCTTACCATAGAGGAAGCCAATGAGCATTTATTAGTTTTTGTGGTGGGAGCAGGACGTTTTGATATTACCACATCATGGAGTTATATCCCCTCAAAGGAAGACCCGTATAGCCCCCCACTCACCATTGATACACAAAGCAAAGCTCAGCAAGCTTTAGAAAAAATTGATGCTGCCATTGTAAAAAAAGACAATATCCGCGCACATTTTGGTGCAATGCAAAATCGTTTAGAAGCCACAGCAGACAATCTTACTCTGCAAGCAGAAAACCTCCAAGATTCTGAATCTCGCATTTCAGACACCAATGTGGGCATGGAAATGACCCAATTCATCCGCCAGCAAATTCTTGCACAAAGCGCTGTGGCCATGCTCACGCAAGCCAACGCTTTTCCTAAAATGGCATTGCAATTACTCCAGCAATAACCCACCTATACACCACGGAATAGCTTTTGCATATTTTTCTTGTAGCAGTCGTGAGGAAAATTTTACCTATAACAGGAAGGTAGATATATGCAAATTGGCGCAAGTGTATTCAATATTCAAAGTGTGTATCAAATACAACAAAACGAATCTGCCCAAAAACAAAGTACTTCTGGAAGTGTTAGCGGCGTTGATACAGTGAACATTTCTCCCGAGGCACGTTTTTTCTATGAACAATCACTCGTGCAGGAACAGCAAAATGCCGAAGCGCAAGTAAAAATGCGTGAGACTGAACAAGCCATGGCTGTCATAGAAGATACTAAACCCACAGAGGAAGATACCGCCAAGGCAACGCGCGATGAATTTAGAAATGTGCTGCACAATCATCGAGGCAATAATAGCGGTAGATCAAGTGCTGCAGGAACAGCGGAAGATTCAGGCAGTTTGGACGCTAGCTCCATCGACAGTGCAGATGGCAGTTCGGTGGACGGTTCAGACGGAGGTTCAGGTGGCAGTTCAGGTGGTAGTTCTTCCAATGAAGATGCCATAAAAGACCTTGAAGACCGCATAAAGCAAGTAACATCAGAACTTTCTTCTGTGGCTTCCACAGCGGTGAAAAATGATGATAGTAATGCCAACGCCCGTGTGGAACAATTGCAAATGGAACTTGAGCAATTGCAATCGCAATTGGCAGCGCTAGAATCTGAAAGCGGCAACGAAGCGTAGAAAAACACACGGCTAGCAAAAAATTTCACGGTTGATAGTTATATTTTGCATTCTTAGGATGTTTTATGCTCTTAGTATACACCACCATGCCTACATTTAAAGAGGCGCAAAGCATTGCACGCCATGTGGTGAAAGCTGGCTTAGCCGCTGGCGCCAACATTCTTGCGCCCATGCATTCCGTGTATCATTGGAAAGGTGCCGTACAAGAACATGAAGAATACGCATGCCTTTTTCAAAGTACCAGAGAAAATTTTGCCGCTCTTAGTGAAGCCATAAAAAAAGAGCATAGCTATGAAGTTCCTTGCATCGTAGCTATGCCCCTAGAAATGGCTGAAGAAAATTTTGCTGCGTGGATACACACGCATTGTAAAAAATAAGCCTACAACACCCTACTTTTTCAAAGCATTTTGCCTATTTTGCACACTTTCAGTGCTGGCTTGTTCAATGATGTGCTTGTCACCGTACATGCCATAAGCGCTATTCATAATCCAATGCATAATGGGAGGTACACTATGTGTTAGAGCAACCTCTACCCATACTATATCTTCACTTTTTTCATAAATTTGCTGCCACTGTGTAAAAGAAAAACGCACATCAACACAATCATCTTCCGTACAAGGAGCAAGACCTTTACACTCTGCTTTAATCCACACAAGCATACGATTTGACTTTTCTTGAGGTGTATTTACCGCAAGAAAAAGACACATTTCCATACGTTTTTCCACTTTAAAGGGGAGTTTTTCTATGTCTTCTTGTACAAAACGCAGCCTAACACCGCAGGCAGAAATATTTATTATTCTAAAATCGCTGTCCCCTTCAGGGCGAAAAACACCAAAGGACTTACCCAAGGCTTTCACCTTATCTGGAAGCATATTGCTATCTTTGCCATAAAGCCATACGGAGGCCAAAGCAATGGCATCTTGTGTAGGTTCAATGCGCACTTCTTCACGTGATTGCGAATCCCCCAATATACTTGGGCGATTAATAGTCATATAGACTTCATCACCCCTTTTCATAACCTTACACACAAAGCTGGCAAAGTGATACAATGTGCCCTGACCATTTTGCACGAGCTGCAAATACACATCAATGGGGGCTTGTTCCCAACCTGTGGGAATGGAACCATCCACAAGACGTAAAGTCAAATACGGGCTGATGGCTTCTTTCTTTTGTTTTGCTTTTTCGTCATCCATGGCATCTGGAGCTTCCTGCGTCACAGCTTGCATGTTTTCACGTATAATAAAGCTTTGAATGTGTTTTTGTTTTAGAGAAGGGCGTGTGCATACAAGGTCAATTTTTACCTGCATTTCCACAGCTCTATCAAGAATACTTGTTATAAATTCATCTGGATCCACCTCAAAAGAAAGGCTTTTTTCAGTGGCATTATTTTTTTTGGCTCTACGTACAAGGAGAAAAGAAATGGTAAAAACCACCACAGCAAGAATGGACACATAGATAATATATGTGGTGGTCATGGGGGTGGGAGTCCAGAAAGAGAGCGCCCCCCCTGCTAAAAAGTGTATACGTGGCGGGCTATCAGTATGCTCATGTGAAAGTGAAGAATGTTCTAAACTCATACGCTCCTCGTGACTATAAAACACAGCAATTGCACTTTATAATATTTTTTTTGGTCAATATAAGTTGGCGTTTGCAAAACACCTTCAACTACTCTTAAGTTACATTATTCCCAAACACATGGCAATACATTTTTAAAGATATGTTTCTTAACTATCTCTAAAGATAGTATATATAAAATCATGACTATATATAAAAAAACCGAGGGAAGATTACTCCCCTCGGCATTATTTGTTTTATGGTAGCATCATGTTCTATTTTTTACTAAGCGCTTGTATGGCCGCTGCCACGCCGGCGCCATAATCTGCATGTGCCTTAGTACAATTATCAATATGCCTTTGTATAATGGCCTCAGGACAACCATTGATGGCACGTGCTGTATTTTCAAATAGCACTTGTTTTTTCTCTGCACTCATGAGCATAAATAATTTGCCAGGCTGGGTGTAGTAATCATCATCGTCTTCGCGAGTATCCCAATCCCAAGCAGCACCGTCTAAATCCAGCGGTGGCTCACGGAATTCCGGCTGGTTTTGCCACTCACCCACAGAGTTAGGTTCGTAGGGTGTTGTGCCACCAAAGTTTCCATCCACACGCATGGCACCATCTCTATGATAGCTATGCACAGGGCAACGCGCTTTATTTACAGGGATAAGATGGTGGTTTACGCCCAAGCGATAGCGCTGCGCGTCACCATAGGAGAAGAGGCGCCCTTGTAACATTTTATCGGGCGAAAAACCGATGCCGGGTACAATATTGGCAGGATTAAAAGCCGCTTGTTCCACTTCAGCAAAGTAGTTTTCCGGATTTTTATTCAGCTCTAGTACGCCTACTTCATGCATGGGGGCATCAGAGCGTAACCATACTTTTGTCAAATCAAAAGGATGATACGGCAATTTATTAGCCTGCTCTTCTGACATAACCTGTACAAAAAGCGTCCATTTTGGATAATCACCACGTTCAATGGCCTCATAAAGATCACGGTGATGGCTATCTCTATCTTTTCCTATGATAGCTTCTGCTTCAGCATCACTTATGTTTTTAATGCCTTGCTGAGTATGAAAATGGAATTTGACATAATAGCGCTCATTTTGCGCATTGAGAAAACTATACGTATGGCTACCAAAACCGTGCATATGGCGATAACTGGCGGGAATGCCTCTATCACTCATGAGCACTGTAACTTGGTGTAAAGCTTCTGGAAGTAAAGTCCAAAAATCCCAATTACTGGTGCCATTGTGCATATGGGTGCGCGGGTCGCGCTTTACTACGTGATTTAGATCTGGAAAATTTAAAGGATCGCGCATGAAAAATACGGGAGTATTGTTGCCCACCAAATCCCAATTGCCTTGTTCGGTATAGAATTTAATAGCAAAACCGCGAATATCTCTTTCTGCATCGGCTGCGCCACGTTCTCCTGCCACAGTGGAAAAACGTAAGAATAAGTCCGTTTTTTTACCCACTTCAGAGAAAAGAGCCGCTTTGGTAAATGGCGTAATATCATGCGTCACGGTAAAGGTGCCATAGGCTCCTGAACCCTTGGCATGCATGCGACGCTCAGGAATAACTTCACGATCAAAATGAGCAAGTTTTTCTAAAAACCACACATTTTGTAATAGCATGGGACCGCGTTTACCGGCGGTTTGTACATTGGTAGCGCCACTTACAGGACAACCGGCTGCAGTGGTTAATTTTTTATCTGACATGATTTTCTCCTTATTTGCGAAACGTATAATGAGTAAGGCTTGTATTTACACTAAATGCTACACTTAAACTCTCAACACAAAAAAGAAAAAAGGCTTAGATTTAAGCTACACCTCCACAATTTAAATATAAAATTCTATTAATTGAAAATAGGAACTATTGCTACTTTTACTTCTTTACCAAAGTATAGGAAAAAAAACAGAAAGTAAAGACTCTTAAAAAACCTTTAAAAAATAAAAGAGGGAAGCACGCATTACATACGGCTTCCCTTAGAGTTCTCTAATAAACAGTGGGCTTAAACTTTAATAAAGCACTATTCTGCTTTAGATTTTTCATATTCTGCTATGACTTTTTCTACTACCGGTGGGGGTGCTTCTTCATAATGAGCAAATTCCATGGTGAAAACACCTTGTCCGCCTGTCATGGAACGTAAATCCGGTGCATAGCGCAACACTTCACTCATGGGCACATGGGCTTTAATTTCCGTAATGCCCGCCACCGAATCTGAACCCAAGACCTTACCGCGACGTGAAGATAAATCTCCTATAACGTCACCCATATTTTCATCAGGTACAGAAACAGCTAACATGACAATGGGTTCCAATAAAGCCGGCTTTAAGCTTTCTAAAGCTTTTTTAAAGGCTAAAGAACCGGCAATTTTAAAGGCCATTTCTGATGAGTCTACGTTATGGTAGGATCCATCATAGACTTTCACGCGAAAATCTACCACTTGGCAACCGGCCAAAAAGCCGCGAGCTGCTGCTTCTTGTACGCCTTTATCAATGGCAGGAATATACGTACGCGGAATAACACCGCCCACAATGGCATCTTCAAATTGATAGCCACTGCCACGTGGTAAACCTTCTAGCTCAATCCAACAATCGCCAAATTGACCACGACCGCCCGATTGTTTTTTATGACGCCCTTGTACTTGGCATTTACCGCGTACAGTTTCGCGATACGGCACCTTGGGTGTTTTCAAAATTATTTCTGTTTTATAACGGCGCATGGCCTTTTCCACAGAAAGTTCAATATGTAATTGCCCCATACCGGCAAGCAAGATACAACCGGATTCTGGGTCGCGCGATAATTTTAAAGTTATGTCTTCTTCCAAAATCTTTTGGATGGAGTTAAAGACTTTTTCTTCATCGCCTTTTTCCTTAGGCTCTAAAGCATAGGTAATGAGCTGTGGTGGCAAGGCAGGCATGGGAAGAACAAAGGGTTCTTTATCATCATAAAGAGTATCGCCTGTGGTGGTATTTTTTAATTTACCAATGGCAATAATGGAACCAGGCCCTAAAGTTTCTTTGCAAGGGCTTTGATTCTTTCCTGTTAAATATGCCAAAGAAGATAAACGCTCTGTCTCTTGCGCACGTGAGTTTTTCAGTACGCTATCCCCAGAAATGGTGCCCGAAAGCACACGTGCCATGGAAAGCTGACCGGCAAAGGGGTCCACAATGGTTTTAAATATAAAGCAAGAAGCTGGAGCATCTTCACTGCTGGCACGTGCATTGGCCTGTGCATCAAGGAAAGCCGGACGCTCCAAGGGAGAAGGTAATAAGTTTTGAATGGCTTGTAAAAGCTGCACGCCACCTTTGTTTTCTAAGGCAGCACCGGCCACCACAGGCACCAAGGCACCGGAAGCTACACCGCTACGCAAGCCCATGGCTATATCTTCAGCGCTAAGCATACCTTCTTCAAGATATTTTTCCATGAGTTCTTCATGGGATTCAGCGATATTTTCCACAGCAATATCATGAATAAGAGCAACTTCATCTTCTAAATCCACAG
>CAYJNA010000042.1:0-19769 GCA_964371225.1 uncultured Desulfovibrionaceae bacterium | reverse complement strand
TATTAATATGCTCCCCATCCACCAAAATGGTAAAGGGAATAAAGGCAGAGTGCTTACGAATGGTGGATTCAAGGCGATATTTTTCTAAAAATTCCGCAGCATCTTCCTTCATATATGCAGTGATAATGGTGCCGCGCTCAGGGGCATCTTCGGCTTTAGACACGGTGAAAGAGCCAAGACCATCGCTGGTCCATGTGCATGCAGTGCCATCACCAAAGGCCGCACGGGAAGTGACTTCTACTTTATCTGCCACCATGAAAATGGCATAAAAGCCCACGCCAAAGCGTCCAATAATATTAGAGGCATCGGCACTTTCACTCTCGTTGCTCTCACCATGTGCTTTCATATCCGCCAAAAATTGCTCAGAACCGGATTTGGCTATGGTACCAAGATTGGCTATGAGCTCTTCTTCTGTCATGCCTATGCCTGTATCCTTAATGGTCAGGGTTTTGGCTTCTTTGTCTGTGCTGATGGAAATTTCAAAAGGAAGCTCCGGCGCCAAAGGATTTTGCCCTTTGTTTTGCTGAAAGCGCAATTTATCTAATGCGTCAGATGCGTTGGATACGAGCTCACGCAAAAATATTTCACGATTAGTATATAAAGAGTGGGTTATAATGTTCAGTACTTTGCGCACCTCAGCACGAAATTCATGCTGCTGTGCTTGTTCCATTTGTTCGGCCATAAAACTCTCCTCAAAATAATATATGGCTATAGATAAAAAGTTATGGCTTTTAGTCAAGGGGCTGGAGAAAATTATATCTGACTTTTACACCCTTGCATAATGAGTGTTGGTATACTGAAAGCACGTTTGCCTGTTTTTTTCAATGCCGACTAGTATACATGCCCCTTTTCCCTTTTGAGATCTCTGCGCAATTCATTGCGTAAGATCTCATGGAGCGTTGACGAGTGTCAATGCGACCAAAAATCAAGAGTAGGCGCAGCTTTGCTTCGCCGTCAAGTGATTGATTTTTGTGCCTTTACCTCTGTACATATTAGTTTATACTTCGAATAATTTTCAAGCTTTAGATGTAAAGCTCTATTTTAAAATAATTGTGCAGAGGTATCCTTTTGACAACATATGACACATGATTATACTAACCCCATGCAAAAGCCTGTATCCTCTACCTTACCCCTCACCCCTGGGGTGTACCTTTATAAAAATAGCTCCGGACGTATTATTTACGTGGGCAAAGCTCGTGTATTGCGTAAGCGCATTCTTTCTTATTTTCGTGAAGAAGGCCTTCCCATAAAAACACAAGCCATGATTCGCCATGCTGTCAGTGTGGAGACCATTTCCACCACCACAGAAAAAGAAGCTTTGCTCTTGGAAGCAAGTCTTATAAAAAAGCACAGGCCGCATTATAATATTGTATTGCGCGATGATAAACAGTATATTCTCTTCAAACTTTCCACCAAACACCCCTACCCACGTTTGGAAATTGTGCGCAATACACATAAAAATTTACGGGATAAAGCTCAGTACTACGGCCCCTTTACCTCTACTTTGGCTGCACGAGAAACATGGAAAATACTTCATAAAGCTTTTCCTTTGCGCCGCTGTAGTGATAAAGCCATGCGCAATAGGGTGCGCCCTTGCCTGTATCACTTCATGGGGCAATGCCCAGCGCCGTGCATGGAATACGTTACCCCCACAGAGTATAATGAAAACGCGCAAAAGGTGCGTGAATTACTTTCGGGGCGCTCTGCTTTACTTTTACAAAGCCTAGAGCAAGAAATGCTCGCGGCCTCTGAGGCTTTGGAATTTGAAAAAGCCGCCGCCTTGCGCGATCAATTGCACGCTGTACAACGCACTGTGGAAAAACAAGCTGTTGTCATACCAGGTGGCATAGATATGGATGTCATTGGCCTTAGTTGCGCTGAACAAGGCATGGCTTTGGGCATACTTTTTGTGCGCGGAGGCGTTCTTATGGATGGCCGCAATTTCTTTTGGCCCTCGCTGGACTTTGACGATACCCCCGAGCTTTTGCTTTCCTTCTTAGCACAATTTTACGGCACCATTACCCCACCGCAAACCATTGTTCTTCCTTGGTTACCCAAAGAAAAAAATTTGAATGCCAATGACATTCAAAATAATCCAGAAGATTTTGGCAGTGAAGAAAGTAGTATGTTTGCAGCCTTAGAACAAAGTCTGTCGGATATGCGTCAAGGTTCTGTACGCATTATTGCCCCGCGTAACAAAGAGGAAAATGCCTTGGTAGATATGGCTGCCACCAATGCTCGAGAAGAAGGCCGACGCCATAAAGAAAAGCCCATTGCCCACAGCCTTGCCACGGCATTACACTTAGCCACACCGCCACAACGCATTGAGTGCGTGGACGTTTCGCATACTTCAGGCATGCAGACGCGTGTGGGCATGGTGGTCTTTGAAGACGGTAAAGCCAATACTTCGGCCTACAGACAGTATGCCATGCCCGATGGCACCAGTGATGATTACGGCACTTTGGCTGCATGGGTGGTGCGTCGTTTAGAATCAGGGCCACCGTGGCCGGACTTATTACTCATTGACGGTGGCAAGGGGCAATTGTCCGCCGTGCAACGTTCCTTACAAGAGCAAGGCCAAGAACATCTTTTTGCCATAGCTGCCATAGCCAAAGCTCGCGATGAGCACGGCCACGCTGACAGGCGCGCCGGCAATATTCAAGATAGAATATTTTTACCCGGACGCTCTAATCCATTGCCCCTACGTGCAGGTTCTCCCGAATTACTTTTTTTGCAACATATCCGCGATTGCACCCACCGTTTTGCCATAGGAAAGCACAGACAAGCCCGCGGAAATGCGGCATTATCCGGTGAACTCATGCGCATTTCCGGCATTGGCCCCCATACGGCCAAATTACTATGGGATACCTTTGAAAATACCGCTGCCATGCGCGCCGCATCTCAAGAGGAGTTAGCCACCATTAAAGGTATAGGCAAGAAAAAAGCTCAAGATCTTTGGGCAAAACTCCAAACATTACAAGGTAAATAGTACTGGTGCCACTTCCCTGACAAATACAAGCACAAATACCGTCTTATCAAGGCATGGCAGAGGGTCAAAATTTTGCCTAGCACAAAGAAAGCTCAACGTAACACTTTATTTTAAAAAAATAAAATAAACTTGGCACACCTTATGCTTAAGTAAATGCATATCAAGGAGGTTGCCATGCTGTTTTTGCTCGGTGATAATACAAAGAAGAAGAAAAAGAACGAAGCACGCCCCACAGAAAACACTGCCAACACAAAGGCAAAAGAAATTTTTCTCTCAGGCCGCTTCCCAGTGGTAACCACACATCATGTGGAAGGCCGTAATATTTTGAAGGTACTTGGTCTTGTGTGCTGCCGCGGTTACGACTCTGACGAAGCCTTTTTCGGCATGGCTAGCAGAGCCATTGGCAAGGGTGCTCAGGCCATTGTAGGCTATACAGAAAATGTTGCTTTTCACCCCGATGGCAGTAAATATTTTTCCTGCTTTGGTACGGCTGTAATGTTTGAGTATAATGCAGAAGAACGTATTCCGCTCATGATGCAACAACAAGAGTATACAAGTCTTTCTGAAGATTTCTAGCCATCACACCATCGTTCTTTTATGAGGAGAAAGCGCATGTCGCTTTCTCTTTTTTTATTATCTAATCAATGCTTAAAAACACTTAGCTAATCAATGCTTAAAAACGTGTTTCCACGCGTTTTTAAGAAAGGCACGCTCACTCCAAGTACCCCTTTCGGGGACGGCAAAAGTTCGCCCCAAAGAAAACGAAGTACTTACTTTAAAATCTCACTAACAATCTTTCACTGTTTTTTTCCTAGATTATATCAATCAAAATTTGTTAGTTTTTCAATTGACATTGGAAATCACAATCGATAAAGTCCTAATACGCTCACTGGCAAAAAGAATAAATTAATAATATTACACAGTTACCTAAGGCAGGAATCATTTGTAGTAATTTTTCATGGGGATAAATTAGAACAAATTATTGTAAAACACTTTATTTCTCATTAGTTAGCAAAAACTTAACAGTACATTTTTATCAATAGTGCAAACAAAGAGCCAGTTTGTTAATACATTTCTTCAAATTAAGGGAGTTTAACATGTTTACACGCCTCTATTTGCTGAAAAAAAGACACAGATATAAAACAACATGACATAATAGATACGCTCGAACTTATGCCTTGCGTTTCATGCGCACTGTTAGGAATGGTGTATATGCAAAAAGCTATACCCAATAAAACATAGTTTATTAGTAGGTTGTCATAGCCACTAGCGTGCAACCCTTCATTGAAATATTACGACCTAGGATTTTCCAAAAGGTTGTATTATATAACATAAGGTAGGAGAATAAGGACTTATGAAAAAGATTAAAGCATTGCTTATTGCAGGCGCCATGGTCATGTCTGTATTTACCGGCTATTCCATTAGCCACGCAGAAGCAAGAAAAGATTTAACTTTTGCTTTCTTTCGCGATGTAGAATCATTGAGCCCACACACCACCGCTGGTGAAATGTGGTTCCAAGAAATGGTTTTTGAAGGTTTGGTTGCCATTGAAAACGAGGGCATTAAGCCTGCCCTTGCTGAAAGCTGGACCATTTCTCCTGATGGAAAAGTGTATACTTTTAAAATCCGCCAAGGTGTAAAATTTACCGACGGTACTCCCTTGACTGCCCATGTTATTAAAGAAAACTTTGATAACATTATGAAGGATAAAAATTCCCTTAAATGGTTGGAGTCCGTAGCTTTGACAAAAGACTACAAAGCCTTGGATGATTACACTTTTGAACTTACCCTTTCCAATCCTTACTATCCGCTTTTGGCAGAGCTTGGCATGGCACGTCCCTTTGGTATGGGCTCCCCCAAAACCTTTGTGCAAGGCGAACCACGTAAGGTTACTGCTGCTGTAGGTACCGGCCCTTATGTTATGGGTGAGCATAAGCAAGATGAATTTTTGAACATGTATGTAAATAAAGATTATTGGGGTTCAAAGCCCAGCATTGAAAAAGTTACCATGCGTGTTATCCCTGAAAGCCAAACCCGTATTCTTGCCCTTGAAAATGGTGAGATTGATATGGTTTATGGCGCCAACGTGGTGGACGCTACCACCATCCAAATGTACAAAGACAGCGATAAAATTAAATACGCTGTTTCTGAGCCATCTTTGACCAAGCACATGGTAATTAACTCCCACTTGCCTGGTTTGAATGAATTGGCCGTGCGTCAAGCCATCAACTATGCCGTGAACAGAGAAGCCATTTCTCAAGGTATTTACTATGGCCTTGAAAAGCCTGCCGGTATCTTGTATTCCGAATCAACGCCGTATTGCGACATTGACCTTACTCCTTATACCTATGACATCAAAAAAGCCGAAAAGCTTCTTGATGATGCGGGCTGGAAAAAAGGTTCCGATGGCGTAAGAGCTAAGGATGGCGTACGCCTTGCCTTCTCTGTTATCTATGATAACAACACCGTTACTGACAAACCCACATTAGAATTTATTCAATCAGAATTCAAATCTCTGGGTATTGATTTAAAGCTTGAAGGCTATGAGCGCTCCACTTATTTTGATAAGCAAAAAGCTGGTGAGTTCCAAATCATCATGGGTATTCCTTGGGGCAAGCCTTATGATCCACATGCTTCTTTAGCCTCTTTCCGTGCACCTTCCTATGGTGATTATCAAGGGCTTTCCGGTCTTGCCAACAGCAAGGAAATCTTTGACGGCATTACGCAAATGCTTGTGGAAGTGGACGAAGTAAAAAGACAAGCAGAAATCAAAGATATTCTTACAAAAATTCACGACTCCGCCGTGCATGTTCCCCTTGTTTTTGGTAACAACAAGACCATCTACACAGGCCAGCTCAAGAAAGTAACCTTTGCTCCTTCTGTATATACTTTCCCCTTCTGGGAGTTTGAATACAAATAGGCCGTTAAGGGATTCAGCTCTGGGGTAGCTGACATATGTTTTACTAAAGAGTTGAATCGGTTCATTGAAATGAGAGGGTCATCCCCCCTCTCATTTCTTATTTAGAAGGATATATTATGAATAAATATATACTAAAACGGTTGCTTGGCGTCATTCCATTATTATTCGCCATTTCCATATTTACCTTTGTTTTTATTAACCTTATTCCTGTGGACCCTGCCGAGGTTATTTTGCGCTTGCACAATATCCCCATTGCTTCACCGGAACTCATTGCACAAACAAGAGAAGAGCTGGGCCTTAACGACCCTTATGTGGTGCGATATGTAAAATGGGCAGCCAAGGCCATGCAAATGGATTTTGGCATAAGCTATGCCACGCCCGACCTTACAGTCATAGAAAAAATGGCCACTGCCATGCCAAATACCTTAAATTTGGCCGCCATATCTTTTATTTTCGTTATTGTCATCAGTCTACCCATTGGTTTTTTATGCGCTGTGTATAAGGACACATGGTTTGACAAACTCATGCGAGCTTTTGTTTTTTTAAGCACAGCCATGCCTTCTTATTGGATAGGCTTGGTACTTATGTACGTGGTATCTGTTAAAATGGGACTTTTACCCACCAGTGGTAACTTTGCCGGGTGGAAAAGTATTATTTTACCGGCCTTAACGGTGGCATCGTCTTATATTTCTATTTTTATTCGTCTTATTAGAAATAATATGATTGAAAATATGAAGCAAGACTATGTGCTGTATGCCAATGTACGCGGGCTTAAACAAAGGAATATTTTGATTAAGCATATCCTTAAAAACTCTTTACAAACCTGCGTTGTGGCCATTGGTATGAGTATTCCACAGCTTATTGCAGGTACCATTGTGGTAGAAAACGTTTTTGCTTGGCCTGGTCTTGGTTCTTTATGCATTGAGGCCGTATTCACCAGAGATATGCCTGTCATTCAAGCCTATGTATTGCTTGTGGGTGTGCTTTTTGTTGTGTTCAACTTAATATTTGATATTTTACAAGGTGTCATGGATCCAAAGCTCAGAGTGGGAGGCCAAGAGAATGCTTAAACGCTTATTACGCAATAGAGAAGCCGTCATTGTGCTCGGCATCTTACTGGTCATCATACTCATAGGTATTTTTGCTCCATGGATTGCCCCCAATGATCCTCTAAAAGCAGATATGATGAAAAGATTTGTTGCCCCCGGTGGAGATTATCCCCTAGGTGGTGATCAGCTCGGCAGATGCTTACTGTCCAGAATCATCTGGGGTATACGCCCCACCTTAGGCTACGCCGCGCTTACCATGATAGGTACCATGGGTATTGGTCTTGCGGCCGGTCTTGCTTCGGGCTATTTCCGTGGCTGGGTGGATGAAGCCATCATGCGCCTTGTGGACTTACTTCTTTCCTTCCCCAGTCAAATCATGGTATTTGCTGTATTGGCATTGCTTGGCGTAGACATCATGAACGTGGTACTTGCCAACGTACTTATTAAATGGGCGTGGTATGCGCGCATGATAAGAACCAATGTTATAAAATATCGTTCTGAAAACTTTGTGAACTTTTCCAATGTCATTGGCAATAGCAATAGATTTATCTTCCTTAAGCACTTAATGCCCAGTATTGCCGCAGAGTCTGCCATGCTTGCCAGCATTGACATGGGCTGGGCCATCATTAACGTATCTACCCTTTCCTTCCTTGGCATGGGTGTACAAGCGCCTACTCCGGAATGGGGCGCCATGCTTAATGATGCCAAGCAAGTATTTGCGCTTAACCCCATGCAAATGATTGTTCCCGGTGTGGCCATTGTGGCTGTGGTATCGCTCTTCAATGTTTTGGGTGATGTACTTCGTGACGCCCTTGACCCCAAGGAGGAAATGTAATGAATGTACTTTCCGTCAAAGACTTAAAAGTCACCTTTAAGGGCAAGAGAAAAACGTCTGAACTGGTAAAAGGTGTTTCTTTTGACCTTAAAAAAAGCGAATGCCTGTGCATAGTGGGTGAAAGTGGCTCTGGGAAAACCATGACCATGAAGGCCATAGTAGGCTTACTTGACCACAACTTCACTCTCTCCGGTACGGCCATGTTGGGGGATTTGGACTTATTACATGCCTCCAAGGAAGAGCTGAGAAAAGTGCGCGGTAAGCGTATGACCATGGTATTGCAAAATCCCATGGTATGCTTTGACAGGCTTTACAGAATTGGTTTTCAAATGAAGGAAACCTTTGAAGAACATACAGACTGGTCAAAAGAAGAAATACATAGACAATGCATTGAAACCTTAAAAAAGATGCAATTGGAAGAGCCTGAAGAGGTGATGAAAAAATATCCGCACCAATTATCGGGCGGTATGCTACAGCGCATCATGATAGGCATAGCACTTACGCTCAATCCGGATATTCTCATAGCCGATGAGCCCACCACAGCCATCGATAGCGTGACACAATACGAAATCATGAAAGAATTTGTGCGCCTCAAAGACTCTGGCGTTACCATGATTTTTATCACCCACGACCTTGCAGTGGCCTCTCTTATTTCCAATAGAGTTATAGTTATGAATAAGGGAAAGATTGTGGATGAGGGCACCTTTGAAGAAATCAAAGAAAATGCCAAAGATGAATATACCAAGCAGCTTGTGCATCAGAAAAAGCTTGTGGTAGAAGCCTTCAAAAGAAGTTTAAAAGGTGCAGACGTATGATTAAAGTAGAAAATCTCACCATGAGCTTTAAAAGCGAACTTACCGGCGATAGACAAACCGTTTTGGACAATGTTTCCTTTCAAGTACAAGAAGGCGATTGCCTTGCCGTGCTTGGCGAAAGTGGTTCAGGTAAAAGCACCATGGGTAGAATTCTTGTGGGTCTTTTACAACCTACTGAAGGAAAATATACCTTCATGGGCAAAGAGCCTTATGAGAATAAGGCCAACAGAAAACTGCTTAGCCAAAATATGAGCATTGTTTTTCAAGATTATGTAACCTCGGTCAACCCGCGCTTTACGGTCTATGATACCATTAAGGAATCCGTTGATGTTTTTGCCAAAAGAAGCACTGGAAAAATAGACAAAAAAGCTAAAATCAGAGAGTATTTGCATGCTGTTGGGCTTAATGAAGACTTTTTGGACAGGTACCCTCACCAATTGTCGGGAGGCCAACTGCAAAGAGTTTGTATAGCAAGAGCGCTGGCCATTAACCCCAAGATAATTTTGTTTGATGAAGCCATCAGCTCCCTTGACGCGCACACACAGGTGCAAATTATGGATTTATTACGCGAGCTTCAAAAGCAATATAATCTTACGTATATCTTTATTACCCACGACTTAACTGCAGTGACGTATCTTTGCAATAAAGTTATGTTTTTACACAATGGTATCATCACAGAAATCATTGATGTGAAAGATATAGCAAAAACCACGGATGCATATGCCAGAAAACTTGTGGACGTTGTTATTGAAATATAAAGCAATTGCATAGAAAAGCACATGACAGTAACAATGCTTTTCTGTGTACTAAAACAATAAAAAAACCATGTATGGCAAAATGAAGCCATACATGGTTTTTTTATTTACAAAGAACTTTATACAGATTCTTGTGTCGATTCTTATTGATATTTTTGCATTACTTCTGCGCCAACTTTTTCCACATCAGCTTTGAATTGCTCACGTGCAGCCGTAATTTTATCGGCAAGGCTAGCATCTTGCAAAGAGAGAATCTGTGCTGCCAACCACGCGGCATTGCGCGCGCCGGCTTTATCGGTGGCAACGGTGGCCACGGGGAATCCCGGAGGCATTTGCACGGTGGAGTACAAAGCGTCGGCACCAGCAAGGGCAGAACCAGACACAGGAATACCAATAACAGGCTTAATGGTACGAGCTGCCACGGCACCAGCCAAGTGTGCTGCCATGCCTGCGGCACAAATAAAGACTTGCACGCCGCCTTTTTCAAGCTCATCTACCAATTTTTCCGTACGCTCGGGGGTGCGATGTGCGGAGGTTACAGTAAAAACAAAGGGAATATCCAATTTTTTCAAAATTTCAGCGCAAGGGCTGATTTGTGGCTCATCGGAAATGGAGCCCATAAAAATAGCAACTTTTGCCATGTTTACTTTCCTTGTAGGCGATTAATGCCTTTTTGCGCTATATCCTTACGATAATAGCTTTTATCCATATGTATTTTTTCCAAAGCCGCGTAGGCTTTTTCTTGAGCAATTTGTAAATCAGCACCTAGAGCTGTTACGCAAAGAACACGTCCACCTTGGGCTTTAATAACGCCATTTTCCACGGTGGTACCTCCGTGAAATACTTTTACATTGCCCAAAGCTTCTGCATCGGCAATGCCCGTAATTTCCATACCTTTGTCGTAGGCATTGGGGTAACCCTCTGCAGCAAAAACAACACCCACAGCCACATCATCGGTATATTCAATCTGTAAGGAAGCCAAGTTTCCGTCTACACATGCTTTCATGATTTGATCTAATGGCGTTTTTAAGCGCATGAGTAAGGGTTGACACTCAGGATCACCAAAGCGCGTATTATACTCAAGCACTTTGGGGCCTGTGGCTGTCATCATAATACCGGCGTATAATATTCCCTTGAAGGGGTGCTTTGAGTTACCAAGCACTTGCAATATAGGAAGAATAGTCACATCCAACATTTCTTGATAGCGATCTGCCGGCAAAATAGGTGCTGGGGAATATGCTCCCATGCCGCCTGTATTAGGGCCGGTATCACCTTCATAAATGGCTTTATGGTCCTGAGCAGAAGGCAAAGCCACAGCGTGTTTTCCATCGCAAAAGCAAAGAAAGGAAACTTCTTCACCCACAAGGCACTCTTCCAACACCACAGCGGAACCAGCGGCACCATGCAATTTATCCAGCATAATGGAATCAAGCGCTGCTATGGCTTCTTCTTCCGTTTGTGCCACCACAACGCCCTTACCGGCAGCAAGGCCATCGGCCTTTACCACCAAGGGAGCACCATGCTTTTGTACATAGTTTACAGCGGCGCTATGATTGCTAAAATGCGCACCTGCAGCGCAAGGTACATGCCCCTTAGCCATGATGCCCTTGGCAAAGGACTTACTCCCTTCCAATTGGGCACAATATTTATCAGGGCCAAAACATGCCACATTGACAGCTTGCATGGCGTCCACAATGCCCAAGGTGAGCGGAAGCTCAGGCCCTGGCACCACAAGATCAATTTTATTATCTTGGGCAAAGCGCACAAGCTTTGAAATTTCTTCTGCAGATATAGGAACTTGTGTCACTTTTTCAAGAGCAGTTCCTCCATTGCCAGGAGCTACAAAAATTTCTTTAACCGAGGGGCTTTGGCTTAATTTCCACACCAAAGCATGTTCTCTGCCACCAGAACCGACAACAAGTATACGCACGTTAACTCCTTATACTTATCACTAAGGGAAAATAATTTTACTTTTTTGTATACAGTATGCTTTTCAAACAGGATAAAAACTGCTAAGCCTATATACACTTTTACGGCATAGGCAGAGTAAACTCTGACCACGTAAAAAGGATTAATGCAGCATTGATACATGCACTCTTTCATTGCTTACATTTCATTGCATGTACCTTTTTCCTGTCTAAAAAGCAATCATTGAGATATACCAAGAATTTGAGGTTTTCATGGATAGTATGCACCATATACAGCAAGGCATTGAGGCCTTAGATCAAAAAGCACATGAGGGTTCTTCCTTAGAGAAATTACAATTGGAAGGCTTGCGCTTTACAGTGAAACAAGCTTTGCAATCGCCTCAATACCAAGCAAAATTAGGCAATATTCAGCCGCAAGATATACAATGCTTAGATGATATTCGTAAGCTTCCTTTCACTTCTGTGGAAGATTTGCGCCAAGGCTACCCCCTTCCCTTATTGTCTGTACCGGAAAAAGATGTCGTACGTATTCATGCCTCCTCTGGCACCACAGGCAAACGAAAAATTTTAGCCTATACCCAAAAAGATATTAACACCTTCAATCTACAAATGGCGCGCTGTTTTGCCCTTACAGGCCTTACGCCCATGGATAGAATACAAGTGGCTGTAGGGTATGGCCTTTGGACAGCCGGCGCAGGCTTTCAACTGGGCGCTGAAACGCTAGGCGCCCTTACCATACCCGTGGGGCCCGGCCATATGGAAATGCATATTCAGCTTTTACAAGATATGCAAAGCACCTGCCTTGGTGCAACGTCTTCCATGGCTTTGCTTATGGCAGAAGAAATTGAGCGTCACGGCCTTAAAGATAAAATTAATTTGCGTAAAGTCATTTGCGGTGCTGAAACACGCAGCGAAAAAATGCGTATAGCCATTGAGAAAAAACTTGGACTTGAGGGCAGTTACGACATAGCCGGCATGACAGAAATGTATGGCCCCGGCACAGCCATTGAATGCGATGCCCACCAAGGGCTGCATTATTGGTCTGACCTTTTTTATATAGAAATTGTACATCCTGAAACGCTACAACCGGTACCTGACGGAGAAGTGGGCGAAATGGTAGTTACCAGCTTGTGCAAAGAAGCTGTGCCACTGATCCGCTACCGCACCCGAGATTTATCGCGCCGTATCCCCGGCGTATGTGGCTGTGGTCGCGCCATTGCTCGCCATGATAAAATTTTAGGGCGTAGTGATGATATGATTATCTTCCGCGGTGTTAATATTTATCCCGGTCAAATTATGGATGTCATAGGCGCTTTCCCAGAGCTTGGCGGTGAATACCATGTGGAGCTAAGCCGTGACGATAAATCCTTAGACCATATGAAGCTTTCTGTGGAGCGTGCAGAAAATAGCCTTAGCGGCAATGATGACGCTTTAGCCGAAAGCATTGGCAAAAAACTTCACAAAGCTTTACAAGCGCGGGTACAAGTTCAAGTGGTGAATAATGCCACATTACCGCGTACTTTTGGTAAATCAAAACGCGTTACAGACATGCGTTAATACAGAAAAAAAGGATACTATATGGATACTTTAGAAGCCATTTTTACACGTCGTAGCATTCGTAAATTTTCAGATAAAGCCATCAGCGACCAAGAAATAACCCAGCTTTTGCAAGCAGCCATGGCCGCGCCCAGCGCCGGCAATGCACAGCCTTGGCGTTTTATTGTGGTACGTGAACAGGCTGATTTTGACGCCATAGCCGCGCGTCATCCCTATGCGCAAATGGCTAAACAAAGCTCCGCTTGCATTGTGGTTTGCGCAGACCTTAGTGCAGAAAAATATCCAGGATACTGGCCTCAAGATTGTGCCGCCGCCATTCAAAATATGCTTCTTGCAGCGCGCGCCATGGGCATTGGTACCGTTTGGACAGGTGTCACCCCCGATGCAGAACGTAGCAATGCTTTTAAAGACTACTTTGCTCTGCCAGAACAAGCCGAAGTGCTTGGTATAGTGGTGTGTGGCTACCCTGACCAGCCTTTTACCCAACGCGACACCTATAAAGAAGAGCATGTTTTTTACGGAAAATGGGGTCAAAAAACTTCATAAAATATACATTGCCCCTTTTTTATTGATACGTAGTGGTATTCCTTTTATGTAAGGTCACTACGTATCTTTTTTAATTTACGCCATACGGTATCACTAGCATGTGTTTTTTACCAATTCCCCATTTCTTTCATACGATTTTTTTCATAACTATAAGATAGAACACTATACTTTTTCCTTGACTTATAAAATATTTTGTTTACTCTTGGTTTCCCAAAAAGAAATTTCACGCCACACCGGCGTACCGGAGGATCATAATGGCTACTTTAGAAAATGCCGTAAAAACCGCTGAAGGTGTTGTACTTAATGGTTTCACACTTTCCCCTGCTGTTGAACAATGTGAAGGTTGCGGTCGCATCCGTGAATTTGAAGGCGAAAGCTTCTGTTCTACTTACCCCACACCTGCTCGTAAGTGGGTTGGCGGTATCTGTAACTTCTCTACTCACGTAAGAGTTGCTGCTGCTAAAGCTGCTAAGGTTAACCCCCTTAAAGCTTCTAAGCGCGCTGCTAAGGGTCGTAAGTAATTTTTATTCAACACGTTTTTACCATTTTGGCATGAATCCCCTCTTGCCTTATGGTTACAATGCGTTGAAAGTAAAGTTTACAGCTTTCTAAGGGCGGACGGCTCGTTTTGTACTATTGCAAAACTAGCTTTCCGTCCTTTTTGTATATACTCTTTATCAAAACTCATATATTTTGCCTTTGACAAGCTCTATCAACACATACAGAATATACCTTTAACTCCACCAACAGTCGTATGCATTACGCTTTGAGAATGGGTATTTATGATGTTAGCAAGGCAAATAAGGTCTTTTTATGAACGCACATTTTGACGTTATCGTGGTAGGCGCAGGGCATGCAGGTTGTGAAGCTGCCCATGCCTTGGCACGTCTTGGTCATGCCACGCTCCTTATCACCGGAAACATTGATCGCATAGGCCATCTTTCTTGTAATCCTGCCATTGGTGGTTTAGCCAAAGGGCATATGGTACGCGAAATAGACGCATTGGGCGGCATGATGGGACTTTGGGCTGATGCCGGCGGCATTCAGTTTCGTACTTTAAATACCAGCAAAGGGCCTGCTGTGCGTGCCACGCGCGCGCAAATGGACAGAGATGTATACATGTCTGTGGTCAAGCAAAGCCTTTTCTCTTTGCCGCAGCTAAAAATTTGGCAAGATACTGTGGATGAACTCATCCATGATGATGCAGGTATTAACGGGGTGCGCACCAGTCTTGGACGTACATTTAAGGCCAAGCATGTACTTCTCACCACAGGAACGTTTCTTTGCGGACGCATTCATATTGGCATGACCTCGGTGCAAGGTGGACGCCTTGGTGATGCCCCAGCGACACAGTTGACGCAATCTTTACAAAGCCTTGGCCTTGAGACAGGTCGATTAAAAACCGGCACCACACCGCGTTTACTGCGTTCTTCCATCGATTTTTCCTGCATGGAAGCTCAAGCCAGTGAAATGGATATTGAAGGCTTTAGCTTTCATGGCCCCAAGCCTCCCTTGGAGCAAGTCTCTTGCTACATCACTTGGACCAATGAAAAAACCCATGATGTTATTCGCACGGGCTTTGACCGCTCTCCCCTTTTTACCGGCGTTATTCAAGGCACAGGGGCTCGTTATTGCCCCAGCATTGAAGATAAAATTGCACGTTTTCCCGAAAGAGCACGCCATCAAGTTTTCATTGAACCAGAAGGTGTCCACAGCGCTGAATGTTATGTCAACGGCGTTTCCACATCGCTTCCGCTGGATGTACAATTGGCACTCATTGCCACCATTCCCGGCCTTGAAAATGCGCATATGCTGCGCCCCGGCTATGCCATTGAATATGATTATGTAAACCCAGTGCAGCTGCACCCCACTTTGGAAACCCGTAAGGTGGATGGCTTATGGCATGCAGGGCAAATAAATGGCACATCAGGCTATGAAGAAGCGGCTGCACAAGGGCTTTGGGCTGCCATAAATATTTCCAATAGACTCAAAGGTCTTCCTCCATTTATCTTAGGGCGCGAAGAGGCCTATATGGCCGTGCTTATTGATGACCTTGTAACCCTTGGTACCCTTGAGCCTTATCGCATGTTTACCTCACGCGCTGAACATCGCTTATTACTACGCGAAAACAACGCAGACGCCCGCCTTACCCCTAAAGGCCGCCAGTTAGGTCTTGTTCACGATGCGCAATGGCAAAAATTTCAGGAAAAATATGCTCAGGTAGCTGAGCTTAATGCCTATCTTGAAAATACGCGTATGACGCCCACACCGGAGCTTGTGGCTGCCCTTGCCACCGTGAGAGAAGCACCTTCTAAAAATGGAGCTTCCCTTGCTGAACTGCTTCGCCGCCCCATGGTCACCTTGGACACTCTTAGCCCCTTGTGCCCTGCCATCACCCATTATAGCCTTGATGTACGCGCCGAAAGTCAAACACAAGTAAAATATGCCGGCTACCTGCAAAGGCAAGAGCAATTGGTAGAGCGTGCCTCTCGCTTGGAAAACACCCCTTTGCCGCAAGACCTTGACTATACACAAGTGGCTGGACTTTCCGCCGAAGTGCAGGAAAAGCTCATAAAACTCCTGCCGCACACCCTAGGTCAAGCCGGTCGTATTTCCGGCGTTACCCCTGCTGCCATTGCTTGCCTTGAAATCCATTTACGTAAGTTGGGATTATTGAAAAAGTAAAACGGCCTTCTAGGCCTTATAACTCCTTGTGCTGCTGCATATACTACATTATGCAGCAATATTAAGACGCTTAGCCTCTCACCGAAAAAACTAAAGGTAGCATTGCCCCGAAAATGGCCTAGCAACGACGGAGCCACATGGCCATAAAATTTTTTTGAGGGTGTGGGGGGAGCTTGCAAAGCAAACGGGGGGCGAAGGAACTTTTTTCAAAAAGTTCCTTCGCCCCCCAAAAAAACGCACTACCTACCAAAAGCTAGTAAGTACTAAAAGGGAACATCGTCCATTTCAGAGGGGAAAGGAGAGCCCATATCTTCATTGGGTCCCATATTCTGTTGTGGCGCTTGGTTATCATTGGCATAGGAGCGACGTTGCTGTTGGTTGCCATAGGCATTGCCGCCTTGGGGTGCGCCTTGATTTCCACCTTGATAGCCGCCTTGATTTCCACCTTGATAGCCGCCGGCACCTTGGTAGCCTCCAGCGCCTTGTCCAGCACCTTGGCCATCACCCTTTCTATCTAAAAATTGTACACGTTGTGCTTTAATATCTGTAGAAAAGCGATCCTGCCCGTTTTGGTCTTGCCATTTACGTGTTTGTAAAGAGCCTTCCACATACACAAGGCTGCCCTTGGTTAAGTAGGTAGCGCAATTTTCAGCCGAGCGCTGAAACACAGAAACACGATGCCATTCGGTGCGTTGTACTTTATTACCATCACGATCTGTATAAGATTCATCGGTGGCTACACTTAAAGAACACATGGGCGCCCCTGTTTGTGAATATTTCAAATCAGGGTCTGCCCCAAGGCGTCCGATAATTTGCACTTTATTTAGCATACTAACTCCATTTATTTAGCAATAGTGTTTTTCCAGCGAATCCAGAATATCTTCCAAGGTATCGCTCAGGGCATTGGCTTTACGCGCATCCCAATCGGCCAGAGCTTCTTCCAGCTCTTGCACTGTTGCCACTGCTTTTTTTATATCCTGCCCCAAAGCATCACGCCTTTCTTGGCTCCAGTCCATAAACTTTAAGCCATCTCCCAAGCGGTAGACCATCTCCACCACACCCATTTTATTTTCTGAGTTTGGCACAGAGAGAGCCAAAGCCGTGAGCTGAGGCCACAGCTTTTCCAAGAGATCTGGCGCCCATGTTACGGCCGAAACACGTATTTGTAATGCTTTACCCATGGGCTTTTATTTTTCTTGCCATTCGGTTTGTACGCGTAGCACCACTTCTTCAATGGCGGCCAATTGGTCCAGCGGACATACGCCTATGAGAGCCTGTCCTGCATCCACGTTTTCCGTATGTTTAAAATAAACAGCATAAATAACACCGGAAGGCCCACTATAATATAAAGGAGCCTCACGCTTCATGCGTGACATGATAAAAAGTTCCATGCCTTCAGCAACAGACACAGCGCGTGTGCCGGAAGCACGTACTTTTTTATCTACCTCAGGGGTGAAATAATATTTAGCGCGTTCAGGGGCTTTAAAAAGACTTAAAGCACGCTTTAATATTTTTTGTTGCACCTCAGCCTTGGTGAGAAAGTGACGCACCGTTAAAAGAGGCGTTCCGGCTTGCACAAATTCCCCTTCCAGTTCTTTGTGAATGGCGCAGACTTCCCCTTTTTCCGGAGCGCAAATGGGCTTGGGATTGCGTTCACGGTCAATGGTTAATAAGGTGGTTCCGGGTTTTTCTTTCCACATACCTTGTGGGCCAAATACCTTGCTACCTTCTTCTATTTTAGCAAAGCTCACAAGCCCCGTATGCGGAGCACGAATGAGCACTTCTTCATAGGGAGAAGCTTTTATTTCATCAAGTAATGCAGTAACATCAAGCATAATATGTCCTAGACTTAACGGTAATAGACATTGCGTCCGCCAATGGTCAGCAACGCTTGTTTTAAATTGGCACGAATATGACGCCTATCCCAAATACCTTGAATATGGCCACGGGTAAGCGCATTGCTGGAGCTATGATAGTTGGGCGGAATATCAATGCCTGTGGTTTCTTTAATAACACCAGGGCCAGCAAAGCCAAGGTTAGAAGAACGCACAGCAAATTGATACGGTGAACAACCTAAGAAGGAAGCCACAGGCCCTGCAAATGAGTTGGTATCATACAACACCATGTACAAGCCACCATTATCAATATAACGACGTACAGCCACAGTACATCTTGGCATTTGAATAACACCATGTGTACCTTCTTGGATACGAATACCTGCAGTTCCGTGTACATAGGCAATGAAAGGATAGCGCTTTTTCATGGCTAATTCGCAAGCTTCCACAAATTTCTGCCCTTCAGCAGCGCCCACAGAGCCGCCACGAAAAGTACCCATGAGCATGGCCACAATAACCTTTACACCATCAATGCAGGCTTCAAAGGTCATGCAACCGCTTTTGGCACCGGTTCTTTGCTGTGCTTCATGAATGCGCTTATCAAAGTCTTTAAAACCTAAAGGATTACCTGCTTCGATGGCACTGTTAAATTCAAAAACAGAACCCACATCAAAAACGTTACGCACATACCATTCCGGTTCCATGGGGAAGTGATGGCCGCAATACGAACACACGCCGGCAAATTCACCAAAAAGGTCTGGCCCCCACAAATCAAGACAACCGTCCTTGGCCGCATTGGGACAAGTAAGGGTTCTATCATTTTTATAACGCGGAGAAATATAGTTCCAACGGCTCACGCGTCCTTCATCTTTCCACGTGGAAAGCTTGGTGAGAGCTTCGGTATCCACAGGCTTACTAGCACTGCCGCTGATACGCTTAAAAGGTGCTTTTGCACGTTTTTTCAATAAGCTATATTCGTTTTGCACTTCTTCCCAGAAGAAGGTCACCTTGCGCTGATGGTTGCGATAAAAATCGTACTTGATTTTATTCCAACGCATGAGGGCGGCGCCAGCCACTTTAAGCCAGCTTTTCACATACCAAGGACGACGGTCACGAGCCGCAGTACGCGAAAGACGTAAAAACTTTTCTTGGCGCACACGTACAAGACGATCTTTGTTGCCAGAAGAAAGAGCCCAACGCATGTAGCGTTCATCCAAATTAATATCAGGATTACGACGACGTGAAATAGCTATGCCGCGCAGACCAGGCATTTTACGGCTGGAAATCACGACTTCATCTGTGGAACGGATGATTTCTTGGCGTAAAGTGCGGTAAAAATCAAAATGCGAAGGCCGAGCACCCAAAGCAGGTTCTTGAATAACTTGGTCTATATAGCCTGCCTGTAAATTGTCTTGTGCTGTAATGTGTAAGGCTTCGGCGCAGTATTCAATGAGCTCTGGAGTGGCGCGTTGTCCGGCTTTAATACGCCCTTCAATGGCAGCGGCACCTTCAGGAGAAATAACTGAATAGTAGCCATGCGAAAGCATAAGACGTTTGTCCGCAAGACCAATGGCTTCTGCACCGCCGGAACCACCTTCAGAAATAACTGCCACCACAGGCACACGTAATTTGGCCATGCCGTAAATATTACGTGCAATTTGCTGTGCAGCACCGGGGTAATCTTCCACAGGATAGGAACCTGGTGTGAAGATAAAGGTGTGAATGGGTATCCCTTCTGCTTCAGCAACGCGCATATACTGTAATGCCTTAGCATTACCCCAAGGCTTTACAGAACCGCCATTACGAAATTCTGCACCGTGGCCTTTTTCTTGCCCAATAACCATAACAGATTGGT
>CAYJNA010000041.1:0-19823 GCA_964371225.1 uncultured Desulfovibrionaceae bacterium | reverse complement strand
TCACCGCCATTTACGGTACCGCCGCTTAAGGTTGTCACAGTCACAGTATCATGACCAGCACCCCCATTTACCGCACCGCCGCTCATGGTGGCAATGCCTACAGTATCATTGCCAGCATTGGTATTAATGGTACCATTGCTTATATCGGTAATACTAAATGTACCACTAGCTTCATCACTATCATTAATGACACCACCGCTCATGGAGGTGATATTAATGGTATCTCCAGCACCAGAATTAATGGTGCCGCCGGTCATAGTCTCTGCTCTAATGTTATCTTCTCCAGCATCGCCATGAATAACGCCGCCTTTAAGATTTTCTATGAAAATAACATCATTATCAGCGCCACCATTAATGGTGCCACCGCTCATGGTTTCTACAGAAATGTATTCTTCCCCAGCATCGCCATTGATGGTGCCACGGCTAAAGATATTGTTTATGTAAACAATATCTTTGCTATCACCGCCGTTAATAGTACCACCGCTCATATTGAAGAGCTCTATAGTATCAATCCCATCACCACCATCTATAAGGCCGGTACCGCTAAGGGTGTTGGTTTCAATGCCATCATTCCCAGAGCCACCATAAACTTTACCGCCGCTTAGGGAGCCATAAATCTTTCCATCAGCATAGGTATTGCCAATGGTTATGCGGTCATCACCCTCGCCACCATCAATGATACCATTACTCATGGTTGCTGTGGCAGGGCGCGCTACAGTATCAAGACCGGTGCGGCCAATTCGTATGAAGTCTTCTCCACTGTCCCCATTTAAGACACCTGTTGCCCCAAGGCCGGTGGCTGAGATGTTGTCAATCCCATCACCACCGCTAATGACTGCGCCATTGACGGTGTTAAGGGTTACTCTATCATTGCCGTCTTGCATGAAAATATCTTTGAGGCCAAGGCTTCCCGAAAGAGCTTTGTTAATGGTTAAGCTGTCTGCCCCATCTCCAAATTGCAATTTACCGGTACCAAGAGTATCAAGGGTAATGCTGCCGCCATCATCACCTGTGGCAAGGCCATGAAATACGCCTCCTCCCTCAAGGATAGTTTGGGCAAAGCCAGTATTATAGGTGCCTTTAATGGTAACATTGTCGGTGCCGTCTGCATTGTATGTAAATGTAGACCCAGTACTAAGCGCACCTATGCTTACAGTATCTGAACCAGTGCCAGCATTAATACTTGTATGGGTAACAGTGCCTTTAAGGTCAATATTATCATTGCCATCAAGGGTATTAATGACTTTATTAATGGTGGCTGTACCAACAATATTTTTATTGATGGTTAAATTATCGGCACCATCACCAAAGGCCAATTGACCGGTACCTAATGTATCAAGGGTAATTGTGCCCCCGTCAGAACCGGTGCTTAAAGCCGTGGTATTACCTGCACCATCCACTACCATGCCAGCATTATATGTGCCCTTAATGGTAATGTTATCATGCTCATCATTACTATAGGTTAGGGTAGAGTTTTTACCCATGGTTCCAACACTAAAGACGTCAGCACCAGTACTTAAGTTTACCTGCACATTGGTGGCGGTGGAAGAAATGCTTATGGTATCATCACCAATGTCAGTAAAAATTGTTCTATTGGCTAATGTGCCTGTGAGTATAAGCCCATCATCACCATCACCAAAATCTAGCGTAGCATTGGTATGTAAACCCTTGGTAATGAGGGTGCCGCCATCATTATCCGTCCAATAA
This sequence comes from uncultured Desulfovibrionaceae bacterium, assembly GCA_964371225.1. Taxonomy (GTDB): domain Bacteria; phylum Desulfobacterota; class Desulfovibrionia; order Desulfovibrionales; family Desulfovibrionaceae; genus CAYJAD01. Next base: position 18,116 of record CAYJNA010000041.1, on the reverse strand, counting down.
TCACCATTAAAGGCCCAATTTACACTTAATGTGTCATTACCGCCATTGGCATTAACAGCATCCGCTAAACCGCTATCACCTTGATGTATGCTTTTATTACTTGATGATGTCATAATAAGCGCATCATCACCTGAGCCAAAATTAAGATTGGCGTTGGCACCAAGACCCTTGGTAATAAGGGTTTTACCATCAGAACTAGAGCTTGTATTAAATATGCCATCAAAGGCCCAGTTGACATTCAGGGTGTCATTGCCAGTACCGAGGGCGTCCACAAAATCGGTATCAGAATAATTGGTATTTTTGGCTAAAATATTGAGGCTATCAGCACCTGTGCCCATATTAAGCGCGTTTTCAGAGACAATATTAGCCTTATTTGCAGTGAAATTATTGATGGTTAGGGTGTCATTGCCATCGTCTAGATTGATGTTGTTGTCCTCACCTTTTAGGGTGATTATTTTCACGCTATCACTGCCGCCGGCGTCCGAAATGATAGCATTGGTCATGGTGGTAATGTTAATGGTATCATTATCTGTACCGCCATCTACTTGACCATTAAGACCATCGCCTGACAGATTGGTAATAGTAATGCTGTCAGTACCAGCTCCACCATCAACGAGGCTATTATTTGCTGTGCCTATTTTAATGCTGTCATCGCCAGTAAAACTTCCGCTAGCATCATCACCATAAATCTTGCTATCAGTTGCGGTGGCTATGTTTATAGTATCCTTACCATCACCGCCATACACAGTGGCATTGGTGGCAGTTTTGCTAATAATAATGCTATCTGCATCATTGCCGCCATCTATGGTACTGTTAGTAAGAGTGGTCACGGTTATAGTGTCATCATCAGTACCGCCTTCAATGCCGGCGTTGTTGCTAGCATTGGTGACCTTAATACTGTCGTTGCCACTATCCCCTCGAAGAGCACTACCATCAAGAGTCTTGGTTACAGTAATGGTGTCATCACCAGTATCACCGTCAATATTCGCATTTGTAGCTGTAGTTACGTTGATGCTATCATTGTCACTAAAGCCCTCAATAGAACCACCATGAAGATTGGTCACAGTAATGGTGTCATCACCAGTATCACCGTCAATATTCGCATTTGTAGCTGTGGTTACAGTTATTTTATCATTACCATCACCGCCCCATAAGACATCATTACCCGTGGATCCGGTAAAATCTTTTACGGTAATACTGTCATTACCAGCATCGCCATGAATATTGCCGGTAATGGTAGTAACGGAAATGGTGTCATTACCAGCATCGCCGTAAATAGTAGCATTTGTAACAGTGGTTACGGTGATTTTGTCATTACCTTCGCCGCCCCTTAAGACATTATAATTTTCACCAGCGGTAAAATCCCCTATGGTAAAGGTGTCATTACCTGCATCGCCATAAATAGTGCCGGAAGTGGCGGTAACGGAAAAACTGTCATTACCAGCACCGCCGCTAATGCTGCCTGCGGTCATATTGGCTATGGTAAAGCGGTCATTGCCGTCTTCCCCTTCAATGTGCGTGCCTTCCCCAAGGGTAGAGTGCGCCGTAAGGTTATCATTCCCATGGCCTAAGTTTATGGTGGTATTTTCAATGGTTGTATTTACAGTAGGATTTGCCTTGGTGGGAGCAATGCCAAGCGTGATACTGTCATTACCGCCGGAGAGTGCATTTACGCCTGTTAAGGTTTTGGCATCGGTGTAGATTTCGGCATTGCTGACATTACCCTTTAGCTGTATAATATCGTTACCGGCGGTAAAAGCGGTATTGGTAACGCTTTCCACATCACCAATGATAACTCCACCGTTTATGTCCCCTGCAACAATAAGAGTATCATTACCACCACGGAAACTCCCGTGAGAGATACTTTGTGCATCTCCAATGACTGTGGCATTGGCATGGTTGATACCGTTAAGAGTGATTTTATCTGCACCGCCTGTGAAGGTTACGCCTGTGACATTCTGCGCATCACCCACAATGGTATCATCACCCAAGGTATAACTTGCTTCTGTGGCTTTGCTGCCACCACCTATGACATCACGCCCACCGGTAATGGTGGCGTTTTTAGCATCTGCTATATCTCCAGAGACCACCTGACCAGATTGCGTTGGGTCAAGGACATTTGGGTTAGTAAGGTCAATAACTTGAGCTTTGCCAGTAAAAGTTGTGTTTACGATAGTTGTATCTTTTCCATCACCATAATAATTACCAGCTGCCATAATGTCCTCCGAAGGAATGTATTTATATTATTACATTTTGAGTATTTCTTTAATTCTACTTAATAAAAATGATAAAAATTCACAAAAACCGTAGCATGTCATATTTGTACAAGTCAAGTCACTGCTATAGTAATATTTTGATTTGACTTGTTTATTTTTAGTGTACCATTTTTTAATGTATATCTTTACAATAATCACATGCAAAGCAATCTTGGCGTATTTGACGCAGTGACAATCCATGCACGGCATTTCGTGTATGTTCGCCATTGAAAAAACATGCGTTATATGTTTAAACTTTGGCAGAAAATGTATTTCATATGTCCACTTTTGCCAAAGTTTATGACAGTTTCTTGGCTATAAAATTCTACTTTTACTGTATAGTAAAATGTTTTTCAGTGGGGACTATGGTAGACGCTTAGAGCTTTTTGGTAATATATAGTTGTGCTTGTAAAATTGCTTATGAAAATTTTCTGTAATAATTTTTCGATGACAAAAAACCTTAAGCCTGTTAGCACAGGGGCATGGACATGTTGTAAGGTAAAACGTCTGCGCAGGATGTTTTAAATGTGTGTCCTAGATGTAACGTTCTTTTTCTATTACTTATATGAAGTTTTTACATGAGGGGGCTTGTGTTGTTAGATAAACTTTTAGAGCATGAAAAAATTGCCATACAATGTCATAATATTCCCGATGCTGATGCCATTGCCGCTGGTTTTGGTTTGTATCGTTATTTGACAGCACACAATAAATCCCCTTTGTTTTTTTACAGCGGGCCGCCCATTACTAAACCCAATCTTTTAGCCATGATTTTGCAATTGGAAATCCCCATTTTGCATGAACCTGACTTAAGACAATGGGATGGCTTATTGGTAACGGTGGATTGTCAATATGGTATGGGAAATGTAACGCGTATTGATGCTTCTCATGTGGCTGTTATTGATCATCACTTACAAGAAAAAGAATTACCAGAAGTGTGCGAATTGCGCCCTTGGCTTGGTGCCTGTTCAACACTGATTTGGGATTTACTTGCTAAGGAAAATTTCGTTTTTGACATCCCTCTTTCCACAGCCTTAGTATACGGTTTATTTATGGATACCAACAATTTTTCTGAATTAAGGCACCCCTTGGATAAAGATATGTGGGACGCCTTAGAAGTTGATGAATCCATTTTTAAACAGTTACGTTTGTCAAACCTTTCATTGAATGATTTACTGCAAACCTCATCTTCCTTGAATGAGCTTAGTATGATTAGTGATGCTCATGGCTTAGCCCTTGTGCCTGTGTCCATGTGCGATCCTAATCTTTTGGGTGTTATTGGTGACCTTGTTATTCAAGTAGATAGTATTGATACTGTTGTGGCATATTCTCCCTTACCCAGTGGTGATTTAAAGTTTTCGGTGCGCACAACTACGCGAGAAACAAAAGCCAGTGACTTGGCACAATGGCTGGCAGATGATTTAGGATCTGGCGGAGGACATAAAGAAAAGGCCGGAGGCTATATAGCTTTTGCAAAATTTTCCGAAAAATATCCTGACAAAACTCTTGCTGCGTATTGTAAAGAGCGTCTTTGCCAATATTATGAAAGTGTACAGCTTCTTGATTGTGCTGATGCGCAGAGCTTGCGCGATTGGCCGCAAGAAAAAAAATGCGCTACGTACCGTAAGTTAGCCGTACAACAAAGTTTTGTTCCTACAGCAGATATTTTTGCAGAAGGTTCAAATTTGCATATAAGAACTTTAGAAGGGGATGTTGCTATACAAAGCTCCAAAGATACATATTTAATGATTGGTATTTTAGGAGAAGTGTATCCCATTACTCGAAAAGTTTTTGAAGATACATATATTGTGGAAGAGGGCATAGATACGCGTGAAATGCAATATTATCCTACGGTGCTTAATACAGAAACAGGTATGCGCACTTCTCTTGTGGATTATGCCCGTAATTGCCGTACCACTGCCACCAAGGTAGTGCAAGCTTTTTGTCTGGGTGAAGCTGAGTATGTTAAGATATTTACATTATGGGATAGCGAGAATTACTATTCCGGCTTACCGGGGGACTTTGTCGTCGTACAATCTAGCAATGACCTCTATGTGGTGCGACAAGATATTTTTAAACAAAGCTATGCACGTGACTTTACCCATGAGAGTGTAGCTAGCCATGCTGAGGCGCAAAAAGTGTGTAGTGTAGCTTCCTCTTCTCAAGAATTGTGTGGCTGGGCCGTAAGGCCGCAAGAAGGTTTTTGTGTAGATATGGCCAATGACGCTCAAGAAAAAACTGCTGTAGCCTTAGCAATGGGTACAAAGGAAGATTGGCTAGTACAAAAAAACAATGGGGCTTTTGAAGTGCTGTCAGAGCAAGCATTTAGTAAAAAATATACAATTTTAGTGTAATTATAAAAAACTTCATGCCTTTTTCATATGCATGGAGTTTTTTTGTGCTCTACGTACTGGACACTAAAAACCATCTTGTACATAGGCTAAAAATAATAGATGTAAGATATATCTTTAATCCGTAGTGAGGAAGTAATGTATGGATTATAATATGCAGCAATACTACGATTACACTGTGTCGCCGCTGGGAAAATTGTTTTATAAAACTGTGTGGAAACATTTAGAATATATAAAGAATAAAAAGGTATTAGATTTTGGCAGCGGTTTTGGATTTACAGCACAGCAAATGGCACAAGCCAATGTGGTAACAGCTCTTGAAACAGATGCCAGCATGATAGCCGCAGGGGAGAAATGGCCAAATTTTGAGCAAATACATGGTGATCTTGAAAGCTTAAAAAACATGCCCGATGCCAGTTTTGATGTGGTGTTATGTCACTTAGTCTTTGAATTTGTGGAAAATGCCCCAGAGATTTTGCATGAATTGCTGCGTGTCTTGAAAAAAGGGGGAACGCTTTCTGTGGTGCGTCACAATAAACCTGGGCGCATTATTCAAGTGGTGCTACAAGATTATGATGTGGCAGAAGTGCAAAGGCTTTTGCAGGGGGGCTATGCCTATTCCGGTGCCTTTGGTGATATTAAATACTATGATACTGAAGAATTATTGCAATGGTCACAGCAAAGCCTTAGCCTTGAGGCAGTGCACGGTGTGCGCTCTTTAGCTTCTTTACATACAGAGCAAATGCGTGAGCAAGAGGGGTGGCTTGAAAATATGTTTACCATAGAGTGGGAATTATTAAAAAACCCTATTTTTGTGCAAATAGCTTATTTTAACCACCTTATTTTAACTAAAAAAATGGATTAATTTTATGGTGCCTGTGCCTTTTTAGTGTAAAATCTGTGAGGCCATGTTTTGCAGCGTAAAAGTTTGAATTCAAATTGTTACGCAGAAAAATTAATAAGACTTTTATGATTTTTCTTTATATATCAGTGTGTAAGCGCATGAATAATCTTTTGCCTTTTCTCAAGGAGCAGAGTATTATGCCCAGCTATAGAGTATTAGTGTAGAAGCTCACTAGGTTTTGTATGGTAAGCTTCTTTTAACATGTAGTAGTATCTTGGAGGATATGATGAGTGTGGAACGTCCCGAACAAAATTTAGCTTTTGACCTAGTACGTATTACAGAGTCTGCCGCTCTTGCTTCTGCACGCTGGCTAGGCCGTGGTGATAAAAATGCTGGCGATGGTGCCGCTGTGGATGCCATGCGAGTTACATTTAACTCCCTAGACGTACAAGGCACCATTATTATTGGGGAAGGCGAAAAAGATGAAGCCCCCATGTTATACAATGGTGAAAAAGTGGGTGCGGGCACAGGGCCAGAGCTTGATGTGGCTGTAGATCCTGTAGAAGGGACAAATCTTTTAGCATATGGTCGCCCCAATGCCATCTCTGTTATTGGTGTTGCTCCTGCAGGCACTATGTTTAATCCAGGCCCTAGTTATTACATGCAAAAGCTTGTGGTGTCACAAGGGGCACGTAATGTGGTGGATATTGACGCACCTGTAGAGGTGAATTTACAAAATATAGCCAAAAGCCTTGGAAAAAAAGTACAAGACTTGGTTGTTTTTGTTTTAGATAAGCCACGCCATGAAAATCTTATTAAACACATTCGTATGGCTGGAGCACGTATCCAACTACACAGAGATGGTGACGTAACAGGCGCCCTTATGGCTGTGGATCCACGCTCTGAAGTGGATGTTATGATGGGCACTGGCGGCACTCCCGAAGGTGTTTTGGCAGCATGTGCCATTAAAGGACTTGGCGGCCAAATGTATGCTCGTTTTGACCCTCAATCCTTCCCAGAAAAAGAAGCCATTGCCGATGCGGGTATTGATGTGCGCGAAGTCTTTACCGTAAATGAACTTGTACGTTCAGATGATTGTTTCTTTGCTGCTACAGGTATTTCCGGCGGCTCTTTCTTACGCGGTGTGCAATATGCCAGCGGTAATGCCATAACGCATTCCATGCTTATCCGTGGCAAAACAGGTACACTTCGCTATATTGAATCGTATCACAATATTAAGCAGCTTAATACTTTCTCAGCTGTGCAATACTAAGGATAATTTTATGCAAAATAAAGCGTTACTCTCTGTTCAAAAGGGAGTTTGCTGTGTGATTTTAGGAAGTTTATGCCTCTTTAGCGCATTGGGTACTGTGTCAGCGCATGCGCAAAGTGTGTATGATAACCAAGCACCCATGACAGATACAGAGCTTGTAACTTTTATTAAACTGCTACCGCAATTTCGCGCCTGGGCAACCACTCATCAAGATGAGTCGCACCCAAGTATTATAGATGACAAAGCTGACTTCACTTATTCTGAAGCAGCGGCGCAATGGGTGAAAACACATGGTTTTGAACCTAGACGCTTTTTCTCCGTCATGGGAAAAGCAGCGGCAGCATTATTCTTAGTGTCCGAAGGTCTTGGCCCAGATAGCTCTAAGCCTAAAGATATGCCAGCTGTGAGCCAAAGTGAACTTGATTTAGTGCAAAAGCATTTGGCACAGCTTCTTGAGGCCGGTAGTAATGCACCGCCTTTATAGGTAAAGCTTTTTTATACGTGTATGGTATCCTTATCTTCTACTATGGTATCACGACCGGCTATTTTTTTAGATAGAGACGGCACCCTGAATGAAGATACAGGATATTTATATGAAATATCCGCATGGCGATGGCTTTCAGGCGCACTGGAAGCCATCGCCATGTTGCGTGAAAAGGGCTATGCTTTAGTAGTTATTACCAATCAGTCGGGTATAGCGCGTGGGTATTATACTGCACAAGATATGCATAACTTACATGCTTGGGTGAATACGTGCTTGGCACAGCAAAATTTACACTTAGACGCTTTTTATCATTGCCCGCATCATCCAAATTTTTCCGGTGCTTGTTCTTGCCGTAAACCTTCTCCTTTTTTGCTACAAAAAGCTGCGCAAGAGTTACAGCTTGATTTGACGCAATCGTTTATGATTGGTGACAAAATGAGTGATGTCAAAGCCGGCCTTGCTGCTGGGTGCGCCGCTTACCTTATTGGCAACAGCCAAGAAAACCTCCCTTCCGGAGCACGGGCAGTTTCTTCTTTGTATGAAGCCGCACAAGAAATTTGTCGACCATCGTAATGAATAGCCCTTGTACCATGCATGGGTGAGAGCTGTAAAATGTAATCTTTTTTTGTATTTTCTTATGAAATGTCGCAAAAAGACCCTTTTTTTGCGTCTTGACCATGGGCTTATGTTGCGTTATCTTACTTTCTTTATTTTTACATATATAAAGGATTAGGCATGAGTGATACTACTTCTTCCCCTACAGCCGTGGAAACAGGAGCGGATTTTATTCGTACCCGCATTATGGCCGACAACGCCTCCAAGCGTTTTGATGCACGAGTGCACACGCGCTTTCCTCCTGAACCCAATGGATATTTACACTTAGGCCATGCCAAGTCTATTTTTTTGAATTATGGTATTGCGCAAGATTTTATAGGTAAATTTAACCTACGCTTTGATGATACGAATCCCACCAAGGAAGAAACCGAATATGTGGATTCCATACGTGAAGATGTAAAATGGTTGGGGGCAGATTGGCAAGAACGCGAATTTTTTGCTTCTAACTATTTTGATACATTGTATGCCTTTGCAGAGCAATTAATATTGGACGGTAAAGCTTATGTGGATTCCTGCACAGCCGAAGAAATTCGTGAAATGCGCGGCTCCTTTACCGTACTTGGTACCAATAGCCCTTACAGAGACCGTAGCATAGACGAAAATATTGATTTATTTCGCCGCATGCGCGCAGGGGAGTTTGCTGATGGTGCGCATGTACTGCGTGCAAAAATTGACATGGCTTCCCCCAATATTGTCATGCGTGACCCCACATTGTACCGTATCCGCCATGAAAGTCATCACCGCACAGGGGATGCATGGTGTATATATCCCATGTATGATTTTACCCATTGTATTTCTGATTCTCTAGAAGGCATTACGCATTCCATATGTTCCTTAGAGTTTGAAAATAACCGCGAACTCTATGATTGGATTTTGGAAAATCTTGGCGTGTATCGCCCACAACAAATAGAATTTGCACGCTTACAAATGGGGTATACCGTACTTTCCAAGCGTAAACTTATTCAGCTTGTGCAAGAAGGCCATGTGAGCGGATGGGATGATCCTCGTATGCCTACCATTAGTGGTATGCGTCGTCGTGGTGTGCCACCTGAGGCCTTAAAGGATTTTTGTACGCGCATAGGTGTGGCACGTGCGGAATCCACTGTGGATTATTCCCTTTTTGAATTTTGTCAGCGTGAATACTTAAATGCGCACACTGCGCGTGTCATGGCTGTGCTTGATCCCATTAAGGTGGTTATTACCAATTATCCGGAAAATGCGGCAGATATGCCACAAGATTTGGATATGCCATACCATCCTGAGGATGAAAGTTATGGTAGCCGTACCATGCCCTTTACGCGTGAAATTTACATCGAACGCGATGATTTTCGTATGGAGCCGCCCAAGAAATTTCATCGCTTGTATGTGGGTAATGAAGTGCGCTTACGTTATGCGTATTACATTACTTGCCAAGAAGCCATATGCGATGCAGACGGCAATGTTATAGAGTTGCGTTGTACCTATGACCCTCAAAGCCGTGGCGGAAAAACTGAAGATGGGCGTCGTGTACGTGGTACCATTCATTGGGTTTCGGCAGAGCATGCTGCGCCTTTGGAAGTGCGCTTATACGAGCATCTTTTTAATACTGAAAATCCCAATGTGACGGAAGAAGGCAAGAGCTTTTTGGATAATTTAAATCCTGAATCTTTGAAGGTTGTTACTGCGCAGTGTGAGCCGGCTTTGCGTGATTTCCCTGTGGGAAGCAGAGTGCAATTTGAACGTCTTGCGTATTTTTGCGTGGATAAAGACAGCAAAGAGGGCGCTCCGGTGTTTAACCGCATTGTAACCTTAAAAGACAGCTGGGCAAAAATGGAAAAGGCCGCTAAAGCCTAATGTCATACTAGACGGCATTGAAAAATACGTGGAAGCACGTTTTTACGCAGCATCAATAGAAGTATAGGAGCCACACTTTGTTTTGCAAGGTGTGGCTTTTTTTATTTTTCTTTCTTCGCCACCACATGCGCCAAAGAGCCCACCACCACGCCTGCCACCAAGGCAAAAACAGGTGTGAGCAGTAAAGAGCCTATGACCCATTCCCAAAGCCTTTGCCCAGCTTCATAGCCAAGGGTTTGTATGGTAAACTCTGAAAGCCAATGCCCATGCCGCACACGATAGCCTATAAGTATGGCCATGGCCGGTAAAAAGGGGGGCCATGTGAAAGGAATCATAGCCAAGGCGCAAAGGCGATTAAGCTTAAACCAACCAATGAAAAGCAGTAAAGCAATGCTTTGTATAATGGGGGCGGGCACCGTGAGCACAGCTATGGCTATGGCGGCGGTGCGTGCTAATTCCTTGGGTGTAGCCCTATTATACGGATTATGCATGAGCTTGCGTAAAGCCTGCACGGGGTGTTTTAAAGAAATGGCTTCTTCACGTACAGCATTATGCCTTTTAAAAGGTAAGGGCATAAGTGCGCGTAATGTGAGCTGTACATTAAGGGTGATAAGTTTGGCATAATCTTTTATTAAGGGACCCTGCCAAGTATGCTTGCTGGGCATATGTATGGGAATTTGGCATATTTCATACGCACCCCATGCGGCGCGCACCAAAACTTCTGCATCGAAGGCATAGTTTTTATCTTGAATTTTAGCAAAATTAAAAAAGTTGAGAGGATATGCGCGTAAACTACTGTGCATATCTTCTATCTTTTCCCCTGTTTGTACCCGCATCCAAAAGGAAGACATGGCGCGCTCAAAGCGCATACGTAAGGAACAAGGCTGGCTAAAGTCGCGCGAACCTATGACTAAAGCTTCCGGTTTTTCCTGCACTGTTGCTAATAGCTGTACCATATCATCCAGTACATGAGCTGCTTCTTCAACAATTTCCAATGTAATTATATGCGTATACTGTTTTTCTTGCGCCATTTCTGCGGCGCGAAATAGAGCATCGCCCTTAGAGTAATGTGCGTCTAGATGTATATATTGTAGTGGCATGGGAGAATGTTCCTCATGCGCCATGGTGCTGGGAAGTAAAATGTATGGGCAAAGAGCAAAGAGTTTAGGAAGAAAATAGTGTAAAAGCTGGATGTTGTCACAGCGTGTTATGAAGATGCAGGGTGTTATGGTCATGGGTGTTTTTAGGCAAAATACGGCCTTGGGTCAAGAGGGCAGGCATGATGCCTCTTGCCGTTAGAACCAAGATACGTTATTTTCACACAGTAATTGGAGCATTGTAAACATTTTTCCGTAAGTTTTGTAGCTGAAATATGTATGGGGTACTGTGTGAAAAGTATTTTAACAACATGTGGTTATTGTGGGTGTGGGTGTAATTTTTATGCTCATGTGGAGCAAAATCGCATAGTTTCGGTAAGTCCTAAGGCTGATCACCCTGTCAATGGCGGTATGCTATGCGCTAAAGGGTGGTTGGGGCATGATTTTGCCTCCCACGGCAATCGTTTGACTTCGCCCAAATTACGCCAAGATGATGGCACCTTTAAAGATGTTTCTTGGGAAGAAGCCTTTGACTTTATAGCACAAAAATTACGCCATGTACGTCATACACATCCTGCTTCTTTTGGGCTTTTTTCTTCGGCGCGCTGTACCAATGAAGAAAATTACTTGGCGGCTAAGCTGTGCCGTTCCGTCATGGCATCGCCACATATTGACCATTGCGCACGGCTTTGACACAGCCCTACGGTGGCTGGTCTGGTCACCTCCTTTGGCTCCGGCGCAGGAACCAATAGCCTTGAAGAAATACGCTATGCCGATACTTTTTTTATCATTGGATCAAATACATCAGCGCAGCATCCTTTAGCGTATGCGCGTGTGGCTGATGCTGTTAAAAATCGCGGTGCTAAGCTGATTGTGGTGGATCCGCGTAAAACGCCTGTGGCACAATTGGCGCATATACATTTGGCCGTGCGTCCCGGAACTAATCTTGCGCTTATTAATGCGCTTTTACATGTTATCTATACTGAAAATCTGCATGATACAGCATTTATTGCCGCGCGTACTGAAGGTTTTGAAAGCTTTGTGCAGTCCCTAGAGCAAACTACGCCTGAGTGGGCCGCTGCCATAACTGGCGTTGAGGCGCAAGATATACGACAAGCGGCACGGCTTTTTGCCAGTGGTAGTAAAGCCATGATTTTATACTGTATGGGCATAACGCAGCAAGTGACAGGCACAGAATCTTGCCGCGCTTTGGCGAATATGAGTATGCTTTGTGGCATGGTAGGACAGGAAAGTGCAGGGCTTTTACCCTTGCGTGGACAAAATAATGTTCAAGGCTCCTGCGATATGGGAGCACTTCCTGAAACATTGCCGGGGTATACACAGGCTGGTTCTGACTTGGCACAAAAGATTTTTGCTCCTCTGTGGGGAAATTTTGCCAATGCGCAGGGGCTTAAACTCACAGAAATGATGCATGCTATGCTACACGGGCAGATGAAAGCTTTATATATCATTGGGGAAAATCCCATGCTTTCTGATGCTGATAAAATCACCACAGAAAAAGCTTTACGTGCTTTAGACTTGCTTATAGTGCAGGATATATTTCTTACTGAAACGGCAAAACTCGCGCATGTGATTTTACCTGCGGCCAGTTATTTAGAAAAAGAAGGAACTTTTACCAATACAGAAAGACGTGTACAACGTATCCGAGCTGTATTACGTCCACGCGGTGAAGCTCGGCCGGACTGGGATATCCTTTCTTCCCTCATAAATGTATTGCAAGAAGATGCTTCTTTGCAAAAAAATTATACCAGTGCTGAGGATGTTTTTGAAGAAATTCGTCAGGTTGTACCTTCCTATGCGGGAATAACCTACACGCGTATTGAGGAAGAAGACGGTTTATGCTGGCCTTGTACAGATGAAAATCACCCCGGAACGCCCATTTTGCATACGCAGAAATTTGCGCGCATAGGTAGTGATAAAGGGCTTTTTACCGTGAACACTTTTGAAGCGCGTGGCCAGCAAGAGTGTGAAGAATATCCCTTTATTTTGGTAACAGGGCGCTTGGCGCATCATTATCATACCGGCACCATGACACGTCTTTCTTGGGCTTTGGAAAGAGAAAGCCCCACGGCTTTTTTAGAGATGCATCCCGATGATGCTAAAAGTATTGGGGCACGCCATGGGTGGAATGTACGCATTCGTTCTCCAAGGGGGGCGGTGGATGCCATTCTTCATGAAACACCAAATATTGTTAAGGGAATAGTCTTTTTACCCTTTCACTTTTTAGAAAGCGCGGCAAATATGTTAACCAGTCATGAACATTTGGATCCCATAGTGAAGATACCGGAATTTAAGGTAAGCTCTGTGGCTGTTACTGTGATACCTTAGGGATAGTGGGGAAGTATGTCCGTATATTTTTTAGCCTATGAGCATGTAGAAACTGCCTTGGAGCAGTGGGCTAAGGCCTATGCCGTGTTTACACCGCAAAAACCTTTTTATGATACTACACAGGCTGTAACTGTTGAAGGTAGTGGGGAAGATGTGCATTTTATGCCCTATACGCCTCAAAGAACATTACAACATGACGCGTATACGCTTACAGCCATGTCGCCTAAATCTTTTGTTTTTGCCCCTAGGGAAACACTTTTTTCTTGGCAAGGGAAAGAACGCATTACTGTGCAAAATGCTTTAACGGATACGCCACCTGCACAAGAAATAGCCGATTGCACTGATACACTTCTTTTTGGGGTGCGGCCTTGTGACGCCTACGGTCTTGCTTATACCCATGCTTTTTTTGCGCAAGAATATACTGATATGCAGTATGCTAAAAAGCAAAAGCATCTTTTTACCATTGCTATTAACTGTTTAAAGCCTGCGCCGCAATGTTATTGTGCCTCCTTAGGTACAGGGCCTTTCATGTCTCCGCAAGCTCTTGAGGGTAAAACAGGGGCTGATATGGAATTAACCCCGTGGGAAAAAGGCTTTCTGGTACAAATACATGGTGAAAAAGGCCAATGGCTCCTTACGCATATTCAGGAACTTGTGCATGTGGAATATGATTCTACAATTCTAGAAAAGAAGAACTTATTGCAAGAGCATTGTGAAAAAAGCTTTCTAAAAAAGCCCGACTTTGCCAATTTGCAAGCAGTGTTACAAGCAGGATTTCACCATGACTTGTGGAAAAGCGTAGCCCCTTCTTGTATTTTATGCACAGGCTGTACGCGTGTATGCCCCACATGTACGTGTTTTACCACCGATGAAGAAATTGAAAGTGACTTTGCAGGTAAAAGGGTTCGCTGTTGGGATTCTTGCCAAAGTAAAGGCTTTACGCGTAATGCCGGTTGGCATGAACCACGTGATCATGTCAGTATAGTTCGCTATAGAATTTATGATAAATTACAATATATTGAAGAGCGTTTTGGCTATAAGGGCTGTACAGGCTGCGGACGTTGTTCGGTGGTATGTCCTGCTGCCATTGATATGGTACGCATAGCCGAAGAGCTTATAGATGATTGCCCACCTGCCACTATCTATACACCGCGCCCTGTGCCTTTTGTGCGCCATCAGCGCCCCTTTGATGGTAAATTATATGTACCAGAGCCTGTGGAAATCGTAGATATTTTTGAAGAAGCAAAAAGCATTAAACGCTTTACGTTAAAGTTTTTGCATACTACTGCACAAGGACAACCAGCCTTGCGCGGGCAATTTTATATGATAAGCCTCTTTGGTGTGGGTGAGATTGCCATATCTGTACCTTTTAGTGATAAAGAAGAAGAACATTTTTCTTTTTATGTAAAAAAAGTAGGGAAGGTTACTTCGGCATTATTCACTAAAAAAGTAGGGGATGTGCTGGGATTACGCGGCCCCTTTGGTGTGCCTTTCCCCTATGAAAATTTTGTGGGTCGTTCTTTATTGGTGGTGGGATCTGGAGTGGGGCATGCGCCTGTTCGTGCGCCGCTCGTACGTGCCATAGAAAATAGGCAAGATTTTAAAAATATTATTGTTATTGGTTCTGCCATGACCTATGAAGAGCTCATGCTTAAAGAAGACCTTGAAGGTTGGCATACCTTGGACGGAGTGCATGTGCATTATGCCCTTGCAAAACCAACCAAGGCCATAACCACAGTGCCCATACATGTGGGGTATATTAATGATCTATTGCCCCCCTTAGAGCAAAATCCCGGTGTAGAGTGGCAAAACACTTCGGCCATTATTTGTGCCTCGGCGCGACGAATCAAGGCTGTGGCCAAAGATTTAGTAGCTTTGGGTATGCGTCCGCGTGACATCTATACGGCTTTGGAGACTAATATGCGCTGTGGTGTGGGAAAATGCGGCCATTGCAAAGTGGGCGCGCATTATATCTGCAGTGATGGGCCTGTGTTCACTTATGAGCAAATGTTAGAATTTCCGGCAGAATTTTAGCATCAGCTACGTAGTTTTTAACCATCGACTACGTAAGCTGTTTGTACAATTGTACCAGCAAAAAAGAACGGAAGAAACAAGAGCTTCTTCCGTTCTTTTTTTATATAATTAGAAAACTAGAAATTTATTATAACAGCTTCTTTATCGTCTTCTGTGCGTTTTTCCACAGAACCAATGACCCAAGCATCCATGTTACTTGCTTTGATGCGCTGTAGCACTTCTTCACAGTTTTCGTCAGGCACAACAAGCACATAGCCAATGCCGCAGTTGAAAATCTGAAGCATCTCAGGCCATGTTAAATCGCCTTGTTCTTTGAGCCATGTAAAGACAGGAGGCATTTCCCAAGAGTCAAAGTCAATGGTGACTTTTACTTGCTGGGGTAAAACGCGAGGGATGTTATCGTAAAAACCGCCGCCGGTAATATGTACCATACCAGCAATGGGAGCATCGCGTAAAAGGTTTTTAATGACATCTACGTAGATGATGGTAGGAGCAAGCATGACTTCGGCAACGCTTTTATCAGTACCAGGGAAAATGTCATCTTTTTGGAGGCCACTTTTGTCGAGTATTTTACGTGCTAAAGAGTAGCCATTGGAATGTAAACCAGAAGAAGCCATGCCTATGATTTTATGCCCTAAACGGATATTACCGCCGTCAATGAGCTTGGCATTGTCTACAATACCTACACAAAAGCCAGCCAAGTCATATTCGCCATCAGCATACATGCTGGGCATTTCGGCTGTTTCGCCACCAAGTAAGGCGCATTGAGCTTGTTTACAGCCTTCGGCAATACCTTCAATAACTTGTTGTGCTTTATCCACATCAAGGTGTCCGGTAGCAAAATAATCTAAGAAGAATAGAGGTTTTGCACCTTGTACCAAAATGTCATTAACACTCATAGCCACAAGATCAATACCCACAGTATCATGCTTGTCAAAGGCAAAGGCCAACTTGAGTTTAGTACCCACGCCATCGGTGGAAGAAACAAGTACGGGGTCTTCCATACCTGCTAAGTCGGGGCGAAAAAGCCCCCCAAAACCGCCAATATCTGAAATAACACCACGAGTGGTTGTTTTGGCTACAGATTGTTTAATACGGTCAACTAGTTCGTTGCCGGCATGGATGTCTACCCCTGCATCTACATAAGCTTTTGCGCGCCCTGAGGACATGTTAGGCTCCTTGTGAAAATTGATAATATGGTGTATGTATCAAATTTCTTGGAAATACCCAAGTGGGATTTGAGGGTTTTTTTTTGAAAAGATACCCTATACAAGAGTTAATATTATGTTATTATTAACTAAATATTTTTTAAATTTGAGGTTTTTTTTGTGCGCACTACTGTAATATTCTGTTCTTTTTTGTGTCTGAGCGTTATTTGTCTCCCTTATGCGGCCTATGCACAAAGGGAAGATAAGACCTATGGAACAAATTTACAAAATGATTCTCGTAAAGGAACTGTGCATGTTTGGACAGATCCTGCAACGGGTGATAGGGTGACTTCTGTGCGACCTGGGCGAAAGGATACCACGACAAATCCTTCGTATACTACACCAAATATGCCCATATACGTGTTACCGCAAATAACACCACAGACCCCAGTGGCGCCAAGGCCACAACCGCGTGTACAAATGCAATCCTTACCGCAAAATGAGCAAGGTACGCCACAAATTATTTTACGTTTTACCAAAGATTTTACTTTAAAGTGGGTGTGATATGCCAGCGCTTCATTGGAATACGACCACAGGTACCACTGTGCAATGTTCCCTATGTCAGCATAGGTGCATCATCCCTGCTGGAAAAAGAGGGCTTTGTGGTGTACGCGAAAATATAGGCGGTATTTTACAGTCTCACGTGGCCAATAAAATAGCCTCAGTGGGGCTAGACCCTGTGGAAAAAAAGCCTTTGTATCACTTTAGGCCGGGTACAAAAACCTATTCCATAGGAACAGCTGGTTGTAATTTTTCTTGTATGTTTTGCCAAAACCATACCATATCGCGTGCTCCCATAGATTCAGGTGTTATTCCCGGTAAACTTACCACGGCAGATATTTTGGTTAAAGAGGCCTTGAAATATAAAGCACAAAGTATTTCTTTCACCTATAATGAACCGACGATTTTTTTTGAACTCATGACTGAAGTGGCTGTGAAAGCACGTCTGCATGATTTGGATTGCATCTTAGTGTCCAATGGCTATCAAAGCTTGGAATGCTTGGCTTCCTTATACGACACTGTGCGGGCGGCGAATATTGATTTAAAATCCATGCGTGATCGTTTTTATAAAATCTTATGTGGTGCACGCCTTAATCCTGTGTTAGAAAATCTTAAAATGATGGTTAAGATGGGCTGGTGGGTAGAGGTTACTACACTTATTGTGCCAAAATATAATGACAGTGATGATGAATTACGTGATATGGCAAAATTTATTCATGATGAGCTTGGCCCGCATGTGCCATGGCACATTAGTCGTTTTCATGGCGCTTATAAGTTACGTAATGCGGCCCCTACGCCGCAAGAAACCCTAGAAAAAGCCATGCACATTGGACAAGAAATAGGGTTAAAATATGTGTATATTGGTAATACTGACGGTATGGTAGGCACTATGACTTTGTGTCCGAACTGCAACCATGCTTGCATAACACGCAAAGGCTTTACCAGTAAAAATTCTTTAAAACGTGGCCATTGCCCCAAGTGTAAGTATAAATTGGAAGGGGTGTGGTAATGCATGTCTTTTGGTACATGCTGTATTTTTAAGTGTAGTTCTTTTTGTAATGCTATGCTAGACAGAGCTTACAAAAAAAGAAATACTTTTAGAGAGTTGCTTGCGAGAAGCTTTTTTTTTGTCCCTTGAATCTAGACAAAAGCTTGCATCGCGTTTATAATAACTTTTTGCAGAAAATTACATTGGGCTTTGCCCACTATTAAGGAGTCCTTCGTGGAATATACAGTTGAAGATTTATCCCCAGTAAAAAAACAAGTGAATGTAAC
>CAYJNA010000040.1:0-19933 GCA_964371225.1 uncultured Desulfovibrionaceae bacterium | reverse complement strand
CCACGGAGTGCTCTTGTAAGTTGTGACCTTCACCAGGAATGTAAGCCGTTACTTCAATACCGTTGGTAAGACGCACACGAGCTACCTTACGTAAAGCGGAGTTAGGCTTTTTAGGGGTTGTAGTATACACGCGGGTGCAAACGCCACGGCGTTGTGGACAAGCCTGTAACGCAGGGGTTTTCTTACGCTTTACTACTACTTTCCGCTCTTTGCGGATAAGCTGATTAATTGTAGGCATAATAATCCTCCATTGAAATTAGGGAAGTAAAACTTCCGCAGTCGGAGTACATAGTCTATTTTATTAAGGTATGTCAAGTCAAAAAGGATATTTTTTTAGGTATGGACTAGTGCAAGTTTGTGCTTACTTACATAGGATAGCCCATAATAAGGAGAGTCTTTATGTCCAAAAAAGCGTATTTTGTCATGGCCACTGCTCTTACTTTATGCAGCAATGTGCCCTCCTCTTTTGCACACGATATTACACCGCCCAAAGCCGCCACCGCCATAACTCAAAAAGCACAACAACATGTGCATGATACCCTTCCTTTTCAGGATACACAAGATTTTGAAGATGCCTCTCGCGGATTTATTGCCGCTGATAATCCTGTATCCATCCTGACCAAAGACGGGCAAATGGCATGGGATTTAGAATCCTATAAAGCCTTCATTAAGCAAAATACCCAAGCTCCTGACACCGTTAACCCCAGCCTTTGGCGTCAGGCTCAACTAAATATGCTTCACGGGCTTTTTAAAGTCACCGAGGGTATTTATCAGGTTCGCGGGTATGACCTATCCAATATCACCTTTATTAAAGGAAATACTGGCTGGATTGTCATTGACCCGCTTATATCTACTGAAACAGCCAAAGCTGCGTTAAACCTCGTAAATACCCATGTGGAAAAACGCCCTGTGGTGGCGGTCATTTATAGCCATCCGCATATTGACCATTACGGTGGCATTCACGGCGTTGTAGACATCAAGGATGTGGAAGCGGGCAAAATTCCCATTTTGGCACCGCAAGGTTTTCTTGAACATGCCGTATCCGAAAACGTTATAGCCGGCACAGCCATGGGGCGTAGGGCGCAGTATATGTATGGGGCTTTCTTGCCGCGCAATGCCCAAGGCAGTGTGGGAAGTGGCCTTGGTATTACCACTTCACACGGCAATACCGGACTCATTCCCCCCACACAAGAAATAACGCATACCGGCGAACGTATTGTTTTAGACGGCGTGGAAATGATATTTCAAATGACCCCTGGTACCGAAGCCCCTGCAGAAATGAACACATGGTTTCCGCAATTTAAAGCCCTATGGATGGCAGAAAACTCTTGCGCCACCATGCATAATATTTTGACCTTACGCGGCGCTCAAGTACGTGATGCTCTTGTATGGTCAAAATATATCAATGAAGCTTTGGAACTGTGGGCACATGAAGCTGATGTTCGTTTCCAAGCGCACCATTGGCCCATGTGGGAAGCAAATAACATAGTCGCCGCTTTAGAAAAACAAAGAGATTTGTATAAATACCTTCATGACCAATCTGTTAATCTTATGAACAAAGGCTATGTGGCATCAGAAATATCTGAAATGCTAGAATTGCCCCATTCTTTAGGAAATGTTTGGGCCAACCGTGGGTATTACGGCACCTTAGAACATAATAGCCGCGCCATTTATCAAAGATATATGGGGTGGTATTCTGGGCATCCGTCCGATTTACACAATTTACCGCCACAAGAAGCCGCCAAAAATTACGTGGATTATATGGGCGGCGAAGAGGCCATTTTAGAAAAAGCAACACAAAGTTTTGCCAAAGGGGACTATCGCTGGGTGGCAGAAGTGCTTAAACATGTGGTCTTTGCCAATGCTAAAAACACCAAAGCGCGCCATCTTTTAGCAGACACTTTGGAGCAATTGGGCTATCAAGCGGAATCCGGCCCGTGGCGTAATGTGTATTTACAAGGAGCATTTGAGCTACGCAATGGTGTTCCACCAGCAGGAAACCCTGTGGCCAATGCAGATACAGTAAAACAAATTCCTTTAGAGCTTACCTTTGATTATCTTGGGGTACGTCTCAATGCACAAAAAGCAAATAATAAAAATATTACCATTAATTTTATTATTTCCTCTCCCGAGCAGTCACAACAAAAACCACAAACCTATACCCTATTTCTCGGCAACTCTGTTTTAAACTATAGCACCAAATTAAAAGAAAAGCCAGATGTTACCTTTACATTACCGTCAGCAGCGCTGACAGCGCTTCTTTATAGCAAAGACCCCGCAGCCATGCTGCAAACCCTAAAAGAGAAGAATGTGGTACGCAGTGAGGGAAAAGAAGAAAGCCTTATGGAGCTATTAGCCTTACTTGATACCTTTGCGGGCGATTTCCCCATTGTAACCCCCTAACACTTTTGAACAGTACAGTATACTACAGTAAAACCTCTGCGCAATGAATTGTGCAGAGGTTTCTTTATACTATAAAATGCCTCTAAGGGCTTTATACTTCAGGCATAAGACGTTCGCGTAATCTAGTATGTCTTTTATGGGTACGATTATTATTCACAGCCATATGTAAGGCTTTACTTTCCCCCACCAACACCACCAGTTTTTTCCCACGCGTAATACCTGTGTACACAAGATTACGCTGTAACAGCATATAGTGTTGCATCATAAGCGGTATAACCACAGCGGGATATTCCGAACCTTGTGACTTATGAATGGAGATGGCATAAGCAGAAACAATTTCGTCTAACTCTTCAAACTCATACAAAACATTGCGCTCATCAAAGCGCACTGTGAGCTGGCGTTTTTCTGCATCTAGAAGCACAATACGACCAATATCACCATTAAATACATCTTTATCGTAATTATTGCGAATTTGCATAACTTTATCATCACGATAAAAGATTTTTTCGCCGCGTTGAATCTTTTCCCCTTTATGCGGCATAAGCGTGGCTTGCAAAAGCGTATTAAGATTTTCCGAACCCACCGCCCCTTTGTGCATAGGGGTAAGCACTTGTATATCTTCCACAGCGTGTAAGCCAAAACGCCGCGGAATATGATTTTTTACCAAATCTGCCACCATGGCCGCCACCTGTTCCGGATTACTTTGGCGAATGAAGTAAAAATCCGTTAAGCGCTCCTTATTGGACTCTAAGCTGGGCACTTCTCCATGATTTATAAGATGCGCATTACGTATAATTTCACTTTGCGCTGACTGGCGAAAAATTTCCGTCAATTCCACCACAGGCACGGCTGTGGAGGCAATAATATCTTTGAGTACATTGCCCGGCCCCACCGAAGGTAATTGATGTACATCTCCCACCAAAACTATGGTAGCACCCAAGGGTGCAGCTTTTAATAGATGATAAAAAAGCATGGTATCCATCATGGAGGCTTCGTCCACAATAAGCAAAGAACATGCTAAAGGATTATCTTCATTGCGTGCAAAACCATCTTCCGCAGGATTATATTCTAATAAACGATGAATAGTTTTAGACTCTCGCTCGGTGGCTTCCGCCATGCGCTTAGCGGCTCTGCCTGTGGGGGCTGCCAGTAATATTTTGGCCTTTACCTTGGCAAATAATTGAATAATAGCTTTAATAATGGTGGTTTTCCCTGTACCCGGCCCACCTGTAAGTACCATAACTTTCGATTG
The DNA here is from genome assembly GCA_964371225.1 of uncultured Desulfovibrionaceae bacterium. Lineage (GTDB taxonomy): Bacteria > Desulfobacterota > Desulfovibrionia > Desulfovibrionales > Desulfovibrionaceae > CAYJAD01. The sequence goes on along the minus strand of CAYJNA010000040.1, from coordinate 16,278 downwards.
CGCTGCCGCCAACACAGCCTCCTCTTGCTCTTGAGCAAGGGTAATGGGAAGCCCTGCAATAACATCATCTACCAATGCTTGTGGATTTTCAAAACGCACAGATTTGGGCGAGGATAAAATACGCTTCAAATAATAGGCAATCTTACTTTCACAATGATAATAGCGCCGTAAAAAAACACCCACTTCGCCATGCATTTCTTCACAAATAATACGCTCTTGCTCTTCCACAGCAACAATGGCTTCTTCTACTAAATCATATGGAATTTCAAGACTTTCTGAAGTCATGGCCACAAGTTTTTCCTGCGGCATATACACATGCCCGTCATCATTACACTTGGTCAAAGTATACAAAAGACCAGCCTGCGCACGCAAGGGACTTTCTTTTTCAAAACCTAATTTTTGCGCAGCTTTATCGGCTGAAATAAAACCAATACCGCGTATATCCATGGCCATACGATAAGGATTTTCTTTTATAACATTAAGCGCTTCCGGCCCATAATGTTTATAAATGCGTACAGCATAATTAGCTGTAATGCCGTAGGGTTGTAAAAAAATCATAAGCTCACGAATACCGCGATGCTCCGCCCACCCTTTTATGATACTTGCGTAATTTTTTTTACCAATGCCTTTTATTTCACGTAATTTTTCCGGTTCTTCATCTAAAATACGTATGGTTTCAGTGCCAAAAGCTTTTACTATACGACTTGCCATGCTTTCGCCCACGCCTTTAAGAAGGCCAGAACTTAAATATAAGCGAATCCCTTCCGTAGAGGCAGGCATAACTTCATCAAAACTTTCCATCTGCAACTGGCGACCAAAACGTGCATTACTCACCCATTTTCCTTGGATTTTAAGCTGCACCCCTGCCTGAGGCTCTAAAATATGCCCCACCACAGTGACACCATCTTTCACTCCTTGTGGTACTATCTTCAGCACTGTGTAGCCATTTTCCGCATTATGAAAAATAATGCGCTCCACACTGCCTATGATTTCCACCATGTCAGGGTCTTGCAAAAGAGGCATATCCATTTACTTATTTTCCAACCTTTTTTGCATAAGTAAAGCATCCGCAAGGGTCAAAGCTGTCATGGCTTTCAACACAGGCACCACACGCGGTATGGCACAAATATCATGCCGCCCTCCCACACGTAATTCTGTATTAGCATTATTCTTCGTCACAGTGTGCTGTTTAAGCGCTATGGAAGGAATGGGTTTTATGGCTGCATGTACAATAATATCTTGCCCCGAGGAAATTCCACCTAAAATACCACCGGCATTATTACTAGCAAAGGTAGGCGGCGTTAAAGAAAGTATGGCATCATTATTTTCAGAGCCTAATTTTCGCGCCGCCGCAAAACCGGCACCAATTTCTATGCCTTTCACAGCGCCCACACTCATAAGTGCCGCCGCTACCATGGCATCCAACTTTTGAAACACTGGCTCCCCTAAACCCGCCGGCACATGGCGCACTTCCACGCGCACAATACCGCCAAGGGTATCACCGGCAGAGCGCACCTGCGCCACACGCTCTTGCCACGAGGGGACAATAGCCGCGTTAGCTGCAAAAAAGGCTTGCTTTTCAGCTTCTTGCATATCCATAGGCAAAGCATCAAGTCCTATGCCCCCTATTTCCACAGTGGCGGCAAAAATTTCTATGCCCACTGTGGCCAGTAAAGCTTCAGCTATGGCGCCGCCAGCCACGCGCGAAAGTGTTTCACGCCCTGAAGACCTTCCCCCACCGCGATAATCTCGAAAGCCATATTTAGCATCATAGGGCATATCAGCGTGGCCGGGGCGATAGGTATGCGCAAGCTCACCATAGTCTTTGGAGCGCTGATCTTCATTATACACCACAAAAGCTATGGGAGTACCGGTGGTTTTGCCTTCAAAAACGCCAGAAAGAAGAGAAACACTGTCCTTTTCCTTTCTATTGGTACCGGCTAAAGCGTCAGAACCCACAAGGCCGCCAGGTCTACGTTTATTTAAGCGTTCTTGAATATACGCTTCATCAAGGGCAATGCCTGCCGGACAACCGTCCACAATGCCACCAAGCCCTACCCCATGTGATTCCCCAAAGGTGGTAAGACGAAATACATGTCCCCAGCTACTTCCAACCATGCTACATCCTTCATCGCGCAACGTTTACGCGACAGAGCCAAAAATTATTTCAAAAAATACTCAAGCGCCTTAGTATATATTTTTTCTGTCACATGGGCAATGGAAAGAGAGGCATCTACCTGTTCATGAGCCGTGGCTGTATAAATAGGTAAGCGTTCTTGCAAAATTGTATGTATTTCTGCGGTAATACTTTGCCCTGTAAGAGAAGGACGTTGCGCTGCATTAGGTGCATAGCTAAGACGCTTGACCAGTACGTCCTCTGGTACATATAAGAAAAATACCAAGCCATGCTTACGCATAAAGAGACGATTTTCTTCAGCCAATACCATACCACCGCCGGTAGCCAGAACAAGGGGGCAATGCTGCGCTTCTTGAGTACACGCTTGCAATGCAGCACTTTCAGCAGCACGAAAGCCACCCCACCCATCACGAGCCACCATTTCTGCCACAGAACATCCCGCCTTTGCCTGAATAACATCATCCGTGTCTGCAAAAGTCCACGCAAGATGCTCTGCCACTTTGCGCCCCACAGTACTTTTACCACAGCCACGGGCTCCAATAAGATAAAGTATTTTATGCATAATTATATATTCGCCTTTATATAAGTTTTCATAATAAAAATTACTATATTGGAATTGTACAAAGTTTTCTCATAATAAAAAACTTTTCTAAAAAAAATTGGTACCTACATGAAACAACAATGCAGTACGTTTTCTAGCGGTAAAAGTTTCCTTTTACCATGCATCAAGATATTTTTCAGTACCGACTAAAATACGTTGATAAGATAGGGCATTGTATGTAAATAAATTTTTCTGTCAATTCTCCCTCTTGGCCATAGTGTTTAAAAAAAAATTATAAAACAAGATGTTATAAAAAATACTATGAAAATACAGTACAAAAAAAGTAAAAAACACATTTCTCATTTGCACAAATTGCTTGTATCAAGCATGAAGCTGCAGCAACATCTGCCAGAGCATCTTTCGTGAAAACATAGTAAAATGCTTTTTATGTTCAATGACATAACCAGCATAAAATACGTGCGCATCTCCATTTTTCTGCACAAAAAAGTTACGAATAAAAAAATCATAAAATTAATAATTTCTACATCTTATAAAAATGTACTCATTTAAAGAAATTTTTTTCGCAAAAGTTTGAATGACAACTATTTACGAAATAGAAAAATAAGGGTATAAATAAAACATGTTAATAACATGATTAAAATTAATATAAACACCAGAATTTTAACTAAAACGCAGGCGTTTCTAAAGATTAAAATATATGCAAAATAACTCCCCTCTCATCGTTGGTATTGCTGGCTATGGCACTGTAGGCACAGGTGTGGTGCGCACTTTAGCTGAAAGCGCAGAGCTTATTGAACAGCGCATAGGTCGTCCCATAAAAATTAAAAGCATTCTTGTGCGTGATATTGCCAAAGCAAGAAATTGTCCCCTGCCTCAGGGAGCACAGCTTATTGATAACATGCACGCTCTTACCGATGATGCAGAAATTGACGTTATTCTTGAGCTTATGGGAGGAATTGAAGCCCCCAGTGAACTCATCTCTCGTGCCCTTGACAATGGAAAACATATAGTTACCGCCAATAAGGCTTTATTGGCAGAAGCTGGTGAAGAACTTTTCCGCAAAGCAGACGAAAAGAATCTCTCGCTTTTATATGAAGCAAGCGTGGCGGGTGGTATTCCCATTGTGCAAACATTAAAGGAAAGCCTTGCAGGTAATACTATTCATTCTCTTGTGGGTATTTTAAACGGCACAAGCAATTATATTCTTTCTGAAATGACCACAGAAGGTTTAGATTTTTCCACAGCGCTTAACGCTGCTCAAGAATTAGGCTTTGCAGAAGCAGACCCCACTCTTGACATTGACGGACATGACGCAGCCCATAAATTAGTTTTATTAATACGCCTTGCTTACGGCGTAGAATACCCCTACACAGAAATGCCTGTTCATGGTATTCGCCATATGGATAAAATGGATATAGCCATCGCACGTGAATTTGGATACCGTATAAAGTTATTGGCTCAAGTGCGCTGCGTAAACGGAGCCATTGAAGCTGGCGTATTCCCCACCTTAGTACACCATCGTTTTCTTATGTCCAATGTGGGTGGCTCTTACAATGCTGTGCGTATTGAAGGTAATGCCGTAGGTTCTCTTTTCCTTCACGGACGCGGTGCAGGTGACATGCCCACAGCTTCCGCTGTAGTGGCAGACCTTTTAACCATTGCGCGCAATGCTAAGCGTAATAACACTGGTTTCATTAAGCAAGTTCTTGAAAAAGCAAATATACTACCTCCCAGTGAAGCGTCCTCATGCTACTACTTGCGAGTTATGGTAAGCGATACTTCTGGGGTTTTACGCGACATAGCAGGCATTATGGCAGGGCAAGAAATTAGCATTGCACAAGTTATTCAAAAGCCAGAAGCAGAGGGCGGTGTGCCTCTTATATTTATGACTCATATGGCCAATGCGTCTTCCATGCAAAAAGCCCTACAAATTATAGAAGCGGAACAATTTTTGTTAGCGCCCGCAGTTTGCTATCGTGTTTTACAGTAAACCACTGAAACAACACTTTTAAAGCTATTTTGAATCCATGTGTAGAAAAAATACTCTTTGTAATTTTATTAGCCAAACATTGTAAAAAGGACCCTGTATGCAAGACAATTTTTTAACAAAAATCAGTCATGAGGTTCGTACGCCTATTAATGCTATCATAGGGTTAGGCTTTCTCTTTCAGCAAACTCGTCTTGATGATCAGCAGCGTAAGTATCTTGCCACCATTATCAATTCGGCACAAAATCTGCTAGAAACTTTTCAGAGTATTTTAGATTACACCACCACCGAGGAAGGAAATTTAGAACTCACAAATCTCCCCTTCTTCATGGATACCCTCCTCCAAAATGTAGCCAGTGCTGTACGCATACGTTGCAAAGATAAAGGAATAGAATTTTCTTTACACAGCGCAGACGATGTTTCACCTGCTTTACTGGGAGACTCCATTCGAATCTCACAAATATTGCTAAACATAGTCAATAATGCTGTGAAATTTACGCATAGCGGCAGTATCAGTATTCACGTAGATATGGCTGATGCACAAAAAGATTTAGTGCGCTTTACTGTGAAAGATACAGGTATTGGCATTCCAGAAGAATTCAAAGAAAAGATCTTTGAGCCTTTTATGCAAGTGGACAACTCGCATACGCGTACCTATGGTGGAGCTGGTCTTGGACTAGCCACTTGTATGCAATTGGTAAAACACATGAAGGGTAGCCTTACTGTGGCACCAAATACAGAACATAAGGAAGGTGGTAGTATTTTTACCATAACCCTACCCCTCCCACGTGCTGAAGAAATGTCCATTGTCAAAGAAGGCCCTTTGAATGGAAAAAAACTTTTATTGTTAGATCATGACAAGTTACGCCAACAAGTTATATCGGGTACCCTACAAAGTTTGGGATTGGAAATAGTTAATACCAATGACCCTGAAAAAGCTTTAAAGCTTATTGTTGAAGCTGATACTGCGGATGCCCCCTTTTCCTTTGCGCTTATGGCATGGCAAATGCCTGATATGGACAGCATGGAAACGGTACAATATGTCAAGCAGCTCTCTTTGCAGCATACGCACCCTATGCTGGTTCTTATGTCTAACTATGATTTATCACAAGTGGAACAAGACGCCAAAGATAAAGGATTTTTTGACACAATCCAAACACCTGCTTCACAAAAAGCCTATAATACATTGTTAAGCGCTGCCCTTGAAAAACAGGAAGAAATCATAGCTGCCACTAATGCTTTGTCTGAAGAAGAAGAGGTGGAGCATGGCCCAGTGCGTATTTTATTGGTTGAAGATAACGAAATTAACCAAGAGATAGCCTATGAAGTGCTCACTTCTGCAGAATACCTAGTTGATATAGCAAATAATGGTCAAGAAGCTGTTGATGCAGTAGAAGAAACTAAGTACAGCCTTGTATTAATGGATATTCAAATGCCCATTCTGGACGGGCTTGAAGCCACAAAGCGTATTCGCGCAGCCGGTCATAAAATGCCCATAGTTGCCATGACAGCACACGGCATGGCTGATGACAAAGAAATTTCCATGGCTGCAGGCATGAACGCGCATTTAACAAAGCCGCTAGAACCCATGTCATTGTTTTCTACCATAGCAGGCTTACTTCCAGCCTCAGCCACACCCACGGCAAAGAAAGAAGTCTCTCCCGCAGACGCTCCCGTTGTGCGCCGTGAAAAGCTTCCTGATAGTCTTGCTGGATTTAATTTAAATAATGGCTTGGCTGCCGTGGCAGGTAATGTGGAGCTATATATCAGCCTTTTACGTAAATTTGCAGATAGATACGCCACTATTAATGAAGAAATCACTGCCTGTTTACAGGAAAATGATATGGAAACAGCCATCCGTCATGCGCACACTGTACGTGGCATAGCCGCAAACTTAGGAGCCGAAGACTTATCCAGCGCCGCGGAAGCCTTAGAAAAAGCCATCATGAACTCCCCTGCCATGACAACACCATTGCTACGTACTTTAGTGGTTCGTTTAACAGGAACAGTAAGTGCCATCCATGAATGCTTTGGTTCCACCGCTGCCAATGTTGAAGCGCAGGCCATTGTTGCCGTGACGGAAGCCATGAATCCTTCAGAGCGTGGTTACTCAAAACATGTTCTCAATAAAGCCATTGCACATATGGATGAAGATTGGGGGCATGCCCTTGACACAGTAGATTTATTACTGGAAAAATTACATACTACAGAAGCTGAAAAAGATTTGATTCTTTTAAAACAAGCTGTAGAAGACTTTGAAGTAGAAAAAGCGGAAGAGCTTAGTCTCATCGTCCAAAAGCACTTACAAGTATCCTAAATTTCCCCATAAAAAAGGCCGCTTACAGGCGGCCTTTTTTTTTGGGGAAAAAAATATTCTACTAGCTTAGCCAATTTTAATTTGTACAATATATTTTCATGAGAAAGGTATGGAACGAAACTTTTTATTTAAAGATTTTTTACTTAAACATCAAAGAGCTGTAGATGCCTTTTGGGCTTGGGTTGGGTCATCCCTATGCCTTTTGTGCATTGTGCTCCTAGATACTTACTTCTTTGAAGCCCATGACATTCACTTACTTATGGCCTCCTTTGGCGCTTCTGCAGTATTGGTTTTCGGTGCACCTCAAAGCCCTTTAGCACAACCGCGCAATGTACTCGGAGGGCAATTTCTTTCTGCCATTGCAGGAGTAACATGCCAGCTATTATTGGCTTCTTTCCCCACTTTGGCCGCATGTACTTCGGTTTCTTTGGCCATATTCCTTATGACTATTACAAAAACACTACACCCTCCGGGAGGAGCCTCAGCTTTGCTAGCAGTAGTAGGTGATGCTTCCATCAAAAACTTGGGCTATCTCTATGCTCTCGTGCCCTGCCTCACAGGGGCTTGTATAGTGGTCATTATTGGTGCAGCCTTAAGTTATGTCACCGGTAGACGGCATTATCCTTTACGTTGGCTATAATATTTTTTCATTTCGCATAAAAAAAAGCCCAAAGTATAAAAAATACTTTGGGCCAAATTTTTTAAATCAGCAATTATTTATAACCTAAACTTGCCAATTGTTCATTGGTGTAATCAAAGCGCGCACGCATACATGTTTTAAAATAGTCATTAGTAGCGGGGTTCATGGGGTCAACGGTGCTATTGGTCATATCTTGTGCTTGTTCAAAGCATTCAGCTGTAGCAGCTTGAATATCATGCTGTTTCATGCTGCCTTGCTTAGATGCACACGCTCCAAGTAAGGTAATCATAGCCAAAGACGTTAATAATACTAAAGATTTAATCATTTTTACTCCTCTATAGTCTGAAATGTTAACAATATCCTAAACAGTGATTCTAAAATAAATTCACTTTCACAGAAAGTAAATGCTATTTATGCCATAAATAAAATTTATTTGCTAATAAAAAATCTATTACGTCCGCTAGACTTTGCCTGATACAAACATTGATCTGCCATGGTAAGAGGAATTTTGGAGTCAACGTGCTCAGATCCTGAATAAATTCCTAAACTTATGGTGAGAAATATCTTTTCATTGCCGTAGCAGTACGGAGACTCTTGGATATAGAGACGAAAACGCTCCGCGGCAATTTCTGCTTCCTTATGCGTACAATGCGGCATCACTAACATAAACTCTTCACCACCCCAACGAAAAAGAGAGTCACCAAGGCGAATTTGCTTTTGTAAGTGTTCAGCTAAATGCTTTAAAACTTCATCCCCCACATCATGCCCAAAAGTATCATTAATACGTTTAAAATGGTCAATATCAATGATAGCTAAGGAATATTCTTGCCCAGAACGTTGCGTATTGGCCATTACCCATTCTAAAAATTTATCAAAATAGCGTCTGTTTCCAAGACCGGTGAGAGCATCTGTGAGAGATGTTTGCCCTATGTGCATTACAGCGTTTTGTAGGGCGTCATACGTGCGAGAACGTGCATACTCTACCACGGAAACCACAGCAAAGCACCCTGTCATAGATGCTAAAAGGCGTATTTGTGTACCAAGCTCAATGGGGCTATCGACTAAATTGTTGAGCGGCGTGAAAAAAAACATCATGAGCATGGCCATGAAGAAAACAAAAAATAAGCTTCCTTTACGTAATCCCATGGTCAAAATACATGTAGGAGGAAGAACGGTAATCCAAAAAAGGGAACGATGGTCAGGTGTTGTATCATAAAAAATGATGAAAAAACCAAGGAGCATAAGCAAAGTCCAAAGAAAAACTGAAATCAAAGTTTCATAGCCTTTCTTATACACCAAGCCAAAGAGTGAAAAAGTTCCCGCAGCAAAAGTAAGTAACAGAGGATATATAAAGACAGAGCCACCCTCAAAAACATTGATAAGCAAACTCACGGCTGAACACACAAAAACCATGCCTGCCAAGCCCAACGCTCTAACACGTTTAAAAGAATCATCGGTAAATTGGAACGGTATGGCCCCAGTATATTTTCCGGCTGATAAATTAAAAAAATCTGCTACATTATATAACTTTTCAGTTTCTAATACTTTTTTTTTGTATGACATCTCTACCCACTCAGTATAAAACACAATGTTAAGCAATATTTTTGCTCACTTCAAGGCGTATATATTATCTCAGTTGAACACCTTTCTCACAAGCTACTATCGAATTACAAATAAAAAGTCCACTAAGAAGCGGCACTCTTCCATATAAAAAATACTTTCTAGAACCTATACCAAGTCTAATAATGAATTTTGCGTAATTGTTGTGAAGTATATCCATAACGCGTCTTCATACACATGGTAAAATAATTATCCCAATGCATATTATAAGATGCGTGCGGCGGGTCAACAATGGCATTGGCATCTTCTTTACAATCATTCAATGCATCACGTAAACGGCTCTCTTCATAGGTCAGCATTTTAGGCTCTTGCGTTGCACAGCCCCCTAATAATATAAAAAAGCATATACAAATAATGTATTTCATACTCTTTTCCTTTTATATTCTCGTATAGGTTATTTTTGAAGGGCATTTTCCACAGAAACTCTCGTATTATAGCCAGTCACTGTGGAGATTGCCACTAAAGTTTCATCGCTATCAAAAACTCTTACTTCAAAAGTTCCCAAGGTTTTTCCACAACGCACCGTTTCGGCTACTGCTTTAAGAGGCCCTATTTTCCCAGGTTCAAGGTAAGTGATGGACGCTTGAGCTGTTACAAAAAATTCTCCTGTAGCATGTGCTGCGGCTGCAAAGGCCATATCCACCAAGGAATAGACAGCACCACCATGAGCATTACCCATACCATTTCTATGCACATCTGTCAGAGGCATAGAGGCTATTGCGTAAGAATCTGTTATTTCTAATATTTCAATATCCAGGCGCGACGCATAAGAGTCGCTATTGTGAAAATAAGCATTTAATGCCGCTACGTCAATTTTATTGGAGCACATTATTTTCATTACTATCTCGTGATTTTTTTATACTTTATAATTCGAAGGGAGGTGGTAAGTCTTCTTCTGTGAACAAGGTAAACCCTGCTTCATAAAGCAGAGTCGCCCACACGCCTCTTCCTGAAACAAGCGTTTTTGTAAAGGTGCCATCATAAACATCATAAACACCACAGGAAGGTGATCTACTTTTCAAAATGGCTCGTGTGCAACCGGCCTTTACAGCCATATCTAGGGCTTTATGCGCCCCTAAAATAAACTCTTTGCTTACATCTCTACCATTTTTTGTCATCACACGCCAACGTGCATAAAGAGGGGAATGTAAAGTCATATCATGGAAATTATGCTGCGTATGCGCTGCAGGGCACAGCTTTTCTGGCGGACATAATTCACTGGAAGTACGAGGAGTTGGCATACCGCCTAAAACCTCTGGGCACAGCGCTAAAGCCTTACCCTGCATAACAAGATTATGCACAGTAGTACACATATTACTTCTGCCATCATAGCGGCAACTATGCCCAGCTAAGCAAGCACTTACGACATAAGAAATCATAAAAGAAAGCTACATGAGCAAATCAATTTATGCAAGCGTCATTATTTCATATTTTTCTATAAAACCAAACATATATCATTATAAAAAATATTTTTACGCATATCTTGACTCTTAATAGAGTAAAAATCTTAGTAATTGTAGGTATGGCTTAGCGAACAGTTTCATGGATAAGATACTAAAAAAACTTTACTTTAGTTTCAAACCCTATTAAAATACATACAATACTTCCGCAACCTAAGGAGGCTTACATATGACATTACACATGATTTGGGCTTTAGTAGGTTTTAATTTGGCCCTACTTTTTGTTTGGGTCTTCCACATGCTACGCACTAGGGGGATACGTTACTTTTGGGCGCACCCTATCATTGCGTGTATTGTTTTGATTATTTCTCTGTACGCACTTGAAAGCTTCTTTTCCGACTTATCAGAAGTTCAAGTAAGTTTAGACTGGGACTTAACCCTTTGGGCAGGAGTTCCCTTATGTCTTTTGGCAATGCTTTTCTTTTATCGAGCCATGCATCTGGTAAAAGAGAAAAAATAACATTGCAAAAAGGGAGGCCGTAAGACCTCCCTTTTTTTGTGGTATATTTTATCTAAACAGTCGACGCTTAAAAAGGCACTTCTTAATGCGTTTTTTCCGAAGAACTGTCATTATTGTCACGTCTCAAGGACATATACAAAGGGGTAGCATTGCTACGGCCACTGAAAATTTCCTCTGGAGTGGCGGCTAAAGCATGCGGTAAAACTTCATCCACATGATCCACAAAAATGACTTCAAGATCTTGCAACACTTCATCAGGAACTTCTTTCAAGTCTTTTTCATTATCACGCGGCATAATAACTTTACTCAAACCAGAGCGACGGGCAGCTAAAAGCTTTTCGCGTAATCCGCCAATGGGCAACACACGCCCACGTAAAGAAATTTCCCCTGTCATGCCCACGTCATTGCGTACAGGAATTCCCAATAAGGCCGATGTGATAGACGTGGCTAATGTAATACCGGCAGAAGGGCCATCCTTTGGCGTTGCCCCGGAAGGCACGTGAACGTGAATATCCACTTTACGATAAAAACGCGGTGATAAGCCTAAAATATCCGCACGTGAACGCACATAGGACAAAGCTGCACGAGCTGATTCTGTCATCACATCTCCCAGCTGTCCTGTAGTAGCCACATGTCCAGAACCGGGCATAAGACTGGTTTCCACCATGAGTATATCACCACCGCGCTGATTATACGCAAGGCCAATGCACACACCCACTTGAGCTTCTTTTTCCCTTTCATCGTGGCGATATTTCTTCACACCTAAAAAGTCTGGCAATTGAGGCGTATCAATGGAAATGCACATATCCATATCATCTTTTTCTACTAATCTAATGGCAGTCTTACGGCATAAGGCAGCAATTTCACGCTCAAGATTACGCACACCGGCTTCACGGGTATAATTGCGAATAAGATTTACAATGGCATCATCGGTGACAGTAAGATTTTCTGCTTTCAAACCATGGTCGCCCAGCTGTTTAGGTAATAAGAATTGGCGTGCTATATGCACTTTTTCTGTTTCTAAATAGCTATTCAATTCAATAATTTCCATTCTATCTTGTAAAGGTACAGGAATAGTATGTAAAGAATTTGCAGTGGTTATGAAGAAAATCTTTGACAAGTCATAATCTAAATCAAGGTAGTGATCCATAAAAGTGTTATTTTGTTCAGGATCTAAAACCTCCAACAAAGCTGCTGCTGGGTCACCGCGAAAATCTGCACTCATTTTATCTATTTCATCGAGGCAGAAAAGCGGATTATTAAACTTCACACGCTTTAAGGATTGTAATATTTTGCCTGGCAAAGCTCCCACATAGGTGCGTCTATGGCCACGGATTTCAGCTTCATCACGTACACCACCCAAGGATAAGCGCACAAAATCACGCCCAGTGGCCGCTGCCACAGATTTAGCCAAAGAAGTTTTTCCCACCCCAGGAGGGCCCACTAAGCACAAAATAGGGCCTTTTAAAGCACCGGAAAGTTTTTGCACAGCAAGGTATTCTAAAATACGCTCTTTGGGTTTTTCCAAGCCAAAGTGGTCATTATCTAAAATTTCACGCGCATTTTGAATATCCATATCCACATCTTTCAATGTGTTCCATGGTAAATCCATGAGCCAGTCCACATAGTTACGTAAAACAGTATACTCTGCAGAAGAGGCAGACATTCCCTTGAGTTTACGCAAAGAGTGCAAAGCCTTTTCTCTGGCTTCTTCAGGCATGTCACGTTCTTTAAATTTTTGTTCCATTTCCACAAGCTCAGCCTGCGGATCATCATCACGACCCATTTCTTTATTAATGGCTTTAATTTGCTCATTAAGATAATAGTCGCGTTGATTACGCTCCATTTGCGTACGTACGCGCCCTTTAATACGTTTTTCCACAGAGGATAAAGCTATTTCCTCTTGCAAAAATTCAAAAGCTTTTTCTAGGCGCTCAATGGGTTCTTCCAATTCCAGCGCTTCTTGCTTCTTGCGATATTCAGCTTTTAAATGCGGAATTAAAGCATCAGCCAAACGTCCAGCATCTTGTAAAGATGTGATGGCAGCAAGCACTTCTTGGGTCATTTTTTTATTAATTTTGCTATATTCTTCTAAGGAATCATGCAAAGCTTTAATAACCACTTTGGCTTCATCTGACGTGTCGACTTTTTCTTGTAAAGCAAAAGTACGCACACAAGCAAAAGGTTCCGTACCCAAAGGAGCTTCTTCGGAAAAGCCTTCCCAAGTGGCTCTGTAGAGGCCTTCAAAAAGAACTTTTATGGTACCATCAGGCAAACGAAGAATTTGCAATATCCTACTGACTACACCCACAGAGTAAAGTTCATTTGCTTCTGGTTTTTCCGTACCAGGGTCACGCTGTGCCACAAGAAATATTTTTTTATTATAATCACTATGCCCTGCTTCAATGGCACGAATGGAAGCTTCACGCCCCACAAAAAGAGGCATAATGGCACGAGGAAACATAACAACGTCTCTTATGGACATAAGAGGCATTTGCATACCGGATTCTTCTGTACCTTGGTCTGTGTTAGCATTTTGAGAGAAGGATACATTATCAACCATAAAAACTCCGTAAAAAAGGAAAAATACTTCTTTTTTAACTTTTGGAAATTTTACATATCAAGAAAAATGATACGCGATACATTTCCATTGGCGTACAGTGCCATAAATGCTGTAAAAAAAAACTTGAGCTCCACCAAAACAGCGGAGCTCAAAAATATTAGCTTGCTATTTGCTCACTATTTTCATCATTTTCGTATAACAATACAGGATCGCGACCTTTTTCAATAACGGCCTTATTAATAAGGCATTCGCGAACATTTTTCATGGTGGGCAAGTTAAACATAATATTTAACATGCTCTTTTCCATCACATTACGCAGACCGCGCGCCCCTGTTTTACGCTCAATAGACTGCTCTGCAATAGCGCGTAAAGCATTACTGGTAAAGCGTAAGCTCACATTTTCTAACTCAAAAAGCTTTTGATATTGACGTACCAAAGCGTTTTTAGGCTCAGTCAAAATGCGCACAAGATCATCTACTTCCAAATCTTCCACATGGGTAAAGACAGGTATACGACCCACAAATTCAGGAATTAAACCAAATTTTACAAGGTCAGCAGGATGCATTTCATCCATAAGTTTTGAAAGGCTTATATCTTTAACATTACGCGGTTTTCCACCAAAGCCCATGGAACCACCGCTCATGCGTTCGCCCACAATTTTTTCAAGACCCACAAAGGCCCCGCCCACAATAAAGAGAATATTGCTGGTATCCATGCGAATAAATTCTTGTTGTGGATGTTTACGCCCGCCCTTGGGAGGGATATTGGCTTCTGTTCCTTCAATAATCTTTAAAAGCGCTTGCTGCACACCTTCACCGGAAACATCTCGTGTAATAGATGGGCCATCGCCTTTACGCGAAATTTTATCAATTTCATCTATATAGATGATACCTTTGCTGGCAGCTTCAATATTATAGTCAGCATTTTGCAAAAGCTGTACAAGAATATTTTCAACATCTTCACCTACATAACCAGCTTCGGTAAGCGTGGTGGCATCTGCAATGGCAAAAGGTACTTTTAATGTACGAGCTAAGGTTTTAGCCAATAATGTTTTACCGCTGCCTGAAGGGCCTACCAATAAAATATTACTTTTTTCCAGCTCCACTTCAGAGCCAATGGCATCGGCATGGAAAACACGCTTATAGTGATTATGCACCGCTACCGATAAGATTTTCTTAGCCTCGTGCTGACCAATAACATATTCATCAAGGCGGTCTTTAATTTCTTGAGGTGTAAGTAATATACCGTCATTTTGCACTTCAGTGATGTTTTGTTGTGCAATAATATCATTGCATATGCCTACGCATTGGTCACAAATACGCACATCACCTTGCACAATGAGATTACTCACACTATATTCACTCTTTCCGCAAAAAGAGCAACAAACATCAGATTGTGGGGGGGGTGTTTTAGCCATAGTGAATCCTCAAAAGCGGGGTATGTCATGTGCATGACATACCGTATTTTTTACAGTAAAATGTCTACAAACCAAAGCACAGTGTACGGCAAACTTAGCACATACAAAGAGAAGCTTTATTATTCATCGTCAGAAGTATCTTCTTCTTTTGATTCATTTAAATCCATCAAGTCACGACGAGAAACAATAATTTTATCAATAAGACCAAATGCCAAAGCTTCTTTGGGTGTCATAAAATTATCACGTTCGGTAGCTTGTACTACTTTTTTGATATTTTGTCCCGAATTGGCAGCCAAAATTTCATTTAAGGTCTTCTTAATACGCAAAGATTCCTTGGCGTGAATATCAATATCTGTCACCTGACCGCGATAGCCTGCCAAGGGTTGGTGAATCATAATTTGGCTATGTGGCAAAGAAAAACGCATACCTTTTTGCCCAGCAGACAAAAGAAAAGCGCCCATGCTGGCAGCCTGTCCCATGCACACTGTGGTAACGGGGCATGTAATATAATTCATGGTATCATAAATGGCCATGCCTGCTGTCACAGATCCACCTGGGGAATTAATATACAAGCTTATTTCTTTATCAGGGTCTTGTGATTCTAAAAAGAGCAATTGGGCACAAATAAGTGAAGCCACATGTGCATTTACTTCAGTACCTAAAAGGACGATACGGTCTTTAAGAAGACGAGAATATATATCATAGGCGCGCTCAGAGCGACCCGTGGTTTCAATAACCATTGGTATGGCTACCATAAAAAATACCTCCTAAAAAACTTCTCTTAAAAAAGGGAAAATCCCCGCATCCAGTTTTTTACACAATTTGCATATATAAAAAACTTTGATGCGGGGCAAGCTATTTATTTGTGAAAACTTGCAAAACAAGCTTTACATTTATGTGACAAAAACACAAATTTATTTTGTAGCGGCTTCAGTAGCTTCTACTTCAGTAATTTTTGCCTTGGTGTAAATGGCTTCCATGGCTTTATCGGCAAGCATGCGGTCGCGCAAGATGAACACAGAGCCGGAGCTTACATAGTCATCTTTCAATTGCTTAAAGTCTTGACCGCTGCGTTGTGCCATTTGATAAATGGCCATATCCACTTCTTGGTCTTG
>CAYJNA010000039.1:0-20004 GCA_964371225.1 uncultured Desulfovibrionaceae bacterium | reverse complement strand
ATGAAAGAGTTGTACGCTTGTTTGTCATATATCCTCCTAAATTATGATTTATGAAGACATATGATAGGTAATAACTACGGGGAGAGCTATTTTTTTAAGTTTAAAAAGGGCTCTATTTGAATAGAAAAATTTTCTTACTAAATTTTTTGTAATCGAAAATTTCTTCTGTATTTTGCAGTGTTTACTTCTTTTTAAATTTCAAAAAGTTAAATTTTTTTTTCATATTTTTCGAGAGGTAAGTGAGTCTGTAAGTAAAACTTGAGTAGTAACCCTCGAGAGTGTCTAGGGAAATACTTTTTTCAAACTCTCCTGTCGAAGATGAACGTTTTTTTATTCCATCTGGAAAATTGGCAATGTCAATCTTCGTGCCTATATATGGAGAGTTTTTAGGGTATTCCTTCTCTATTTCTCTTAATATATCTTTAAAACTTGGTAGATTTTTCAATATAATTTGAAAAAACATGTTGTCATAGTCTTCAGAAGTGGATTTTTTATTAGTTTGTACAGATTGTATATGTTCTGTACATATTTTTTCTTTAGCTACAGACTTGCTATTAGCTGTATTATTCTGTGCAAGAGAAGTATAGGAAAGGTTATCTGTGGTAGTTTGTGTGTGTTCGCTACCTGTAGTATCTCTATTTTTGATATTGTAATTTAAGGAAAATTTGAAAACAATCTGTTTTAAATTTATATAATAAAAAAAGTTATTTATTGGTGATGCTGTCGTGTGAGGAGTACATTTTTCAAAGGATAATAGTAATTTTTTTTGTTTTAATTTACTTGATATGGAAACACCGCTCATGACTAATCCTATTATAATACTTCCTACAATAAGATGATATTCAAGATGAATATTGTATATTTGCAGGTTATATACAAAGAGAATTGAAAGCAAAAAAGGACTAGATGAATAAAGACCTTCACTAAATTTAAGACATTTTAATTCTGGCTTTTTAATCATGTTGTTTTCCTCACAGGTTATAAATTGGACTAAATGAAGAGTTATTAACATAATGTAACATATAGCTTTTTGTAAACTAGGAGAAAGGGCGAATAGAGAGAAGTTCTATGGTAATTTTTCTTTCTTTGGGGAAAGGCCATCATCAAATAGTCAGTGGGTGAGAAGGGAGGCATCTGCAGATAAAAAATAAAAAAGTCGTCATTAAGTGGTCATTAATAGGGCAAGAAAAAAGGGTTTACAGATTTTATTCTCTGTAAACCCTTGAAATTTCTGGAGCCAACTGGGAGAATTGAACTCCCGACCTACTGATTACGAATCAGTTGCTCTACCAACTGAGCTAAGTTGGCTCACGTAGAAAAGTTTGTGCCCTAAAAGGTTTTATTTGTCAAGAAATTCTTACTTCATTTACTTTGCTGAAGAGCTAGCGCTATAGTTTGCTTTATTAAGGGCTTGTGCCACTTTTGCGGAAGAATTGGGGCTAGCAAATCCAGCTTCTAATATTTTTGTTGCTTCTTCGTCGCGAATGGCGCGGGTAGGGCCGCCAAGGATGACGCCTAAAAGTTCCACATCTCCGCGTTTGGCGGTGAATATGAGGTTGAATCCTGAGGCATCGGTATAGCCTGTTTTAAGGCCGTACACTCCAGGCACCTGACCAAGAAGTTTATTGGTGCTTTTATGGAGCACTTTATTATGACGGAAGGAGCGCGTATTATGGTATTTCATGGCAGAGGGGTGTGCGTTCATATAGCTACGTGCTAATTTTAGCATATCATAGGCGGTGGTTACTTGACCCACCGCAGGTAGGCCGTGTGGTGTTTTAAAAACACTATTACGCATACCAATTTTTTTAGCTTTATCATTCATAAGTTTAATAAATGAAGAGCTATTTTTCGCCACTGCTTCCGCTATGGCTTGGCTGGCGTTATTCCCTGAAGAAACAGCCATACCCATGAGTAGTTGATTGATACTTACGCTTTCGCCGCGTCTGAGGCGCATTTTAGAGCCACCAGTTCTAATGGCCGCATTACTAATTTTTGTTTTTTTATTGAGAGAAATTTTATTGGCCTTCACCATATCAAGAGTGATGTACATGCTGAGTACTTTGGTGAGCGAAGCAGGGGGAATGAGGTCGTAAGGGTTATGTTTATAAAGTATACGTCCATTGGACATATTCATTAAAATAGCTGCTCTGGAAGTAAGTTCTGCCAAAGCATCAAAAGCTGAAATGTGTAAGAAAGCGACGAGTAATAACAGCGAGTATAGTTTTTTATTCAAGGTAGTAACCTCATAAATTTTTCTGTGATTTACAAATGGCATCTGCTTCTTTTACGGCCTGTATGGCAAAAGTAACGAGTACCGGGCCGGCAATGATGCCTACAGCACCGAAGGATGCTAACCCACAAAGTATGGCTAACACAAGTAAAAAAAGCGGAGCGTTAATGTTTTGTTGTAAGAACAGCGGACGTAAGATGTTATCAATACCGCCCACAGCCATCATACCCCAAGCTGCAAGACCAATGGCCTCTATGGTATTACCGGTAAACCAAAGCATAATGCATAGAGGTACCCATACAATGGCAGTGCCCACCACAGGAATAGGCGCCACTATGGTGGCAAGCATGCCCCAGAAAGCAGGTTGCTTTACGCCAGCCATGGTGAAGCCTAGGCCGCAAAGGAAGCCTTGAGCCAAAGCCACCATGACGACGCCTAAAAAGACGCTGCGTAAGGCACCGCGAAAAGCGTGAATAAAGCGTCTAAGCATGGCTTTGGGTATACGTAGAAGGGCATGGCTGATGGTGAATATTCTTTCCGCATACAATGAGCAAAAAACCGAAAGCGTCACAAAAAGAAAAATAAGCCATAAAGCCGTAATAGTGCTCCCCACAAGGCTTACACCTTTACCAATGATGGTGGTGGCTATTTGTGAAACAAAACTTTCAAAATTATGGGTGACTTCTTCCAGCATGGCGTCAAAACCCGGAATAACGGAAAGACTTTCACGTAAAGAGTCAAGTTTTTCTACCCAATGTGGCGGCAATTGAAAATTATTGTCGCGTAAAGTGCGTAACATATTCACGCCGGCTGTGGCTTGTGGAATAACCAAACGAATGAGTATAGAAAGAGGAATAAGAAAGATAAGTGCCATGCCGGACACATAAAGGGAGATACCTTTCCATCCGGGAAATTTTTTCTGAATTCTTTTAAATAACGGCAAAAAGGCGCAAGCCACCGCCGCCGCCATAAAAACGGTTACCGGATAAGGCCACAGCAGCAGTACCCATGCAAGTACTGCTGCCGTGTATAAAAGTATTGGTAAGATTACTATAAGAACATCCTTATGTTTTTTACAGTATTATACATCAAAAAGCATTTCCAAATCTTCACGCGTTAAGGACTGCATAGTATCCTGCCCAGGAATGATGGCCTCGGCCACACCGCGCTTGGCTTCTTGAAGTTTTAAAATCTTCTCTTCTACAGTATTTTGGCATATGAGCTTGTAGGAGAAAACTTGCTTAGTTTGACCAATACGGTGTGTACGGTCTGTAGCTTGGTTTTCTACTGCAGGGTTCCACCATGGATCATAGTGAATAACGTAGTCTGCCGATGTAAGGTTAAGCCCTGTCCCCCCTGCCTTTAAGGAAATAAGGAAGATGGGGATGGAAGGGTCATTATTAAAGGTATCTACTTGCTCAAAGCGGTTTTTGCTGGCCCCGTCTAAATAACAGAAGGGGATGTCAGAGGCTTGTAACCACTGACGAATAATGTGTAGCATTTGTACAAATTGTGAGAATACAAGTACTTTATGCCCGCCTTCCACAATATCCGTGACCATGGTTTTAAAGGCATCAAATTTACCAGAGGGTAAATTGGTGGAGAAACCTGGCATATCGATTTTGAGTAGGCGTGGGTGGCAACAAATTTGGCGCAACTTGAGTAAGGCGTCCAAGATAGACATTTGACTCTTGCCAATGCCTTTTTCATCCACATCCGCCAAGACCTGCATTTTAAGCTTATGCGCAAGAGCTGCGTAAAGCTCTGCTTGTGCATCTTCAAGGGCGCAACAGGTGACACTTTCCACCTTAGGCGGTAAGTCCTTAGCCACTTCAGACTTGGTACGACGCAAAATAAAGGGGCGTACACGGGTGCGTAAATACTCTAAGGTTTCCACATCTCCGTCCTTAATGGGCTTTACAATACCGCGTTGGAAAGCGTGTTGTGAACCCAAGAAGCCTGGCATGAGGAATTCAAATAATGACCACAATTCAAAGAGATTATTCTCAATGGGAGTACCGGATAAGCATAGGCGCATGCGTGCGTTAATATGCCTTACAGAGCGTGCTGTAATGGTATTGGGGTTTTTAATATTTTGAGCTTCGTCCAAAATAATGGAGTTAAATTCAAACTTTTCAAACTCTTCCAAATCACGGCGCAAAAGTGCGTATGTGGTGACTACAAGGTCAGAGTCATTAATTTGTTTGAACATATTTTCGCGGCGCGTACCGTAAATAATAAGGCGACGCAGACCCGGCACAAATTTTTCTGCTTCTCTGTCCCAGTTGGGAAGTACAGAGGTTGGCACAATGATAAGGTTGGGGCCGTGATAATTTTTTTCCACCATATATTGGATGAAAGCAAGGGTTTGGATGGTTTTACCTAGACCCATTTCATCGGCCAAGATACCGCCAAAGCTGTATTCTGACAGGAAGTTTAAGTAAGAAATACCTTGAGACTGATATGTGCGCAGCTCGGCATTAAGTCCTTTAGGCGTTTCAATGGCACGAACTTCTTGGAAATTACGAATTTTTTCACGTAATTTATTCCAGAAAGAATCTGTATGTACAGTGGGGAAGTCCTCAAGAATATTATCCAATATGGGGGCTTCATACTGCTTAAACTGTTGTTGCGGTGGCTTACTAGGGTCAAGACCCAATGCGTGCAACTTGTGCGAAAGTTTTTCCAGCCAAGATTCAGGGAGGCTGGTATAAGAACCGTCCTTAAGCTGCACATAACGCTTGCCTTTGACCCATGCTTTCCAAATTTTTTCCAAGGCCACGGACTGCCCGTCGTATTCGATGTTGATGTCCAGTGAAAACCACTTTTCATTTTCATCGCTTTCCACGGAAGCTGTAATGACAGATTGCGACGTACGCACTTTATAACGTGATAAAGCTTTTTCGCCATAGACGCGATATGTCTCCAAGAGCTTGGGGTAAGAGTCAAGCAAAAAGGCAATGGCTTCTTCTGGCTCCAAGAACCAAAGTTTATTACTTCTGTGCTGAAAACCCATACCATGTAAGGTGTCTAAAAGCTCCAGCTCTTCCATTTGATGTCTTTGTACAAGATAGGTGGAAGTGTCATAGGTGTAACTACCCGTTTGGAAATCTGGGTTAGGGCCATTGAGTAAAAACTCACCATGCACCGTTTCGTAAATATTTTCAATTTCCAGCGTAAGTAGGCTGCCTTCTTCATCCAAAAAGAGTTTAGGATTATATGTGGCAGGTTGGAAAATGGGTGCCATGAGTTTTAAGAAGTTTTGCGGCTCAAAGAGATTGGTACTGGGCAGCCGCGTCCAAACTCTGTCTAAAAATTCAGAAATTTCTTCATGGGGCACATGGGGACGTGCATACAGAAGGTCATAAACCAAGGGGAGTTGTAGACCTGTTTGTACAGGGAAAAAGCTCTTATTATGGCAAACCCAGATGGGAATTTGCCCGTGGAAAGTAATTTCCTCATCGCCTTGACCTTGCTGCATAAGAGAAATGGGCGGTCTGCCTTCGTGAATAAGTAATACAGAAAAATGCAAACCTTCATCATTGATTTCAGGCTTTAATTTAAGCACAAAATGTGTGTTTTCGATGAAACTTCTGTGCTCAGAATCCTGCCAGTACAAATAATATTCATTACGAATGGCCCAGAAAAACCAAGATACAAGCCCTTCAGGGATTTCTACTTTATGACCATAATAGTCTTGGTGTTGCCCAATTTGACGGGCAACATCCACCAATTGCGGTGAAACTTCGCACCATTCTGGGTTGCGTATAATTTGTTCTAGGGTGATTTCTGCGTGTACGGAGGAAATATCTGTTTTGTTCTGTCTGCCGCGAAAAAAGGCCACAGAAAGACGCCCAGGCTCTGGATAAAAACGAAAAATTAGATAATGACGACCGGCCTCCGGTTCCATTTCCGTGGAGAAAAAAGAGCGAAAGCTTTGTTTCCAGTCTGCACGTTGTGGTGGCGTTTCTTCGTGAATATCGTCTTCACGCAAATCTGTTAAAAGCTGCAAGGTAACTGCAGCGGCATGACGACAGACAGAGGTAAATGATTCAGAACAGTTACAATTTGCCTTGGTGGTATAGTCACTTAGGCATACCGTAAGAGCAGGGGTGTATACTTGTAAGTCTTCCCCTTGCACGGTTCCTTCAACCTTCCAAAGATCAGCATCTTCTGTGATGTTGGTTCTTTGAAGGCCACCTTCTGTAAGTATGTATTGGCCGCTGTCCCTGATGTATTCAGGAATAACATCTTGTACGAAAGTTTGTACAAGACTTCTCACAGCGTTTTTTTCAGCTCTCGTCATGCTGAAGAACTCCCACGTTCGCGTTTTTGTGCGAACAAAATTTAAATCTCAAGGAAAAGATGGAATATGCCGTTGATATTTTTATCACAAGTAAAGCATTGTATTCGATGTAAAAATACAAACATCTGTTATGTTCTATGTCAGGAATCCAAAGATAGCGTCATAAAACCTTTGCGAAGAAAACCTTTGCAAGTTATTTAAGTCTGACGGAATGAGCAATTGTGTTCAGTAGAAAACATGAAATGTAAAATCCTTAAATGCAGTAAATCAAAATTATAATCAAAGGCGGATGAGTTATGCTGATGAATACCTACCAATTTCCTAAGAAAAAGACAAGTGTAAAATATCTCCTAACACTACTTTTTTTAAGTTCTTTATGTATGTATACTTCAAGCAAAAGTTATGCGCAAGTAAAAAGTGAAAAAAATACCACTGCTTTGAGCTCTTCTGTTATTTCCTCTGAAAAACCCACTAGCGGCGGGCGTTATGTGACGGGCAGCATAGGCGAAGCTTCAAACCTTATTCCATATTTGGCGACAGACTCTGCTTCTCACGAAGTGGCTGATCTTTTATTTGTAGCTTTATTACGTTATAATAAAGATTTGCAGGTGGAGCCATATGCTGCTGAGTGGTATAGTGTGGAAGAAGAAGGTAAATTGATTCGTTTTCGCTTGCGCAAGGGTATTTTGTGGGAAGACGGCACAGAGCTTACCAGCGATGATGTGGAATTTACCTATAAAGCGGTGATTGATCCTAAAACCGCTTCTCCTTATGCTGAAAGTTATATGGCGGTGAAAGAGTTTAAGAAAATTGATAGATATTCTTTTGAAGTACGGTATGATGGATATTTTGCCAGTGCTTTATCATCTTGGATGAGTGGCATTTTGCCAAAGCATATTTTAGAGGGGCAAGACTTACGTAACACGCCCTTTTCACGTAAACCCATAGGGGCTGGGCCCTATCGCTTAGCTTCGTGGGTGCCGGGCAGTTCGGTGACTTTAACAGCCTCCCCCACATATTTTGAGGGTGAACCCTATATTCAAGAAGTGGTAATTCGCGTTATACCGGATATTTCCACCATGTTTTTAGAAACGCGCGCCGGCAAACTTGATATGATGGGCTTAACGCCACAGCAATATTTACGACAAACTTCCGGAGAGTTTTGGGATGCGTCCTATCGTAAGTATAAATATTTATCTTCCGGCTATGTGTTTATGGGCTTTAACATGCTGCATCCCTTTTTTAAAGACATAAAAGTGCGTCGCGCCATTTCGCATGCCATTGATAGGGAAGGTATTGTCAAAGGTGTACTCATGGGGCAAGGTGTTACTGCTTTTGGGCCTTATAAACCAGGCTCATGGGCATATCATAAAACCTTGCAGCCTATAAAACAGGATATGAGTAAAGCCAAAGCTCTTTTGGCTGAAGCAGGCTTTGTTGATAGTAATAATGATGGTATATTGGAGAAAGATGGTAAAGATTTTTCTTTTACTTTGCTTACCAATCAAGGTAATGAACAGCGCATTTTAACGGCTATTGTTATTCAAAGTCAGTTGAAAGCTATTGGAATTAAAGTAGAAATACGCACTGTAGAGTGGGCGGCATTTATTAAAGAATTTGTGGATAAAGCACAATTTGATGCTGTAATTTTAGCATGGACTATTGGTCAAGACCCTGATATTTATGAAGTGTGGCATTCGTCAAAAGCAAAGTCTGGCGGGCTCAATTTTACGCGTTTTATAAATACTGAAGTGGACGCTCTCTTAGAAGCCGCACGCGCCACGCCGGACATGCAAAAGCGTGAAGCATTATACGCAAGGTTACAAGAGGTTTTTCATGAAGAACAACCTTATTGCTTTTTATATGTACCTTATGCCTTACCCATTGTACAAGCGCGTTTTCGCGGTATAAAAGCAGCCTTAGCCGGCATTATGTATAATTTTGATAAATGGTGGATTCCTAAAAATGAGCAACGCTCTGTGCTTGCCCCATAATATTTTCTTCGCATAAGGTGTGTATATGATACGAATTCAAGAAATTTTAGACAGTGCTGCTTTGTACCATGGCGAAGCTAACCTTGAGCTTATTCAAAAAGCCTATGTGTATGCGGCCACAGCACATGCAGGACAAACACGCCTTTCAGGTGAACCCTATTTGTCACATCCTCTTGCTGTGGCGCACACATTGGCAGAGCTTGGCTTTGATGAAGCTACCATTGTGGCTGGTCTTTTGCACGATACTGTGGAAGATACCAAAGCTTCCATTGAGGAGTTGGATGAACTTTTTGGGGAAGATGTGGCCGATATTGTGGACGGTGTCACAAAAATCAGCCTCATTCCTTTTGATTCCAAAGAAGATGCACAAGCGGAAAATATTCGTAAAATGATTTTAGCCATGAGCCATGATTTACGCGTACTCATGGTTAAACTTGCTGACCGTATCCATAATATGCGCACTTTAGACTTTCAAAAAGCGCACAAACAGCGCCGTATAGCGCAAGAAACCATGGATATTTATGCGCCCCTCGCCAATCGTTTGGGCTTGCATAGGGTAAAACAAATTCTGGAAGATTTGAGCTTTAAATACCTACGTCCCGATGTGTACAATCAAATCACCGCTTGGCTTGAAGATAATCAGGTGGTGGAGCGCAAAATCATTGATAAAGTGGTTCGTAGCTTGGAAGATTTAATCACAGAAAATGCCATTAAAGCCACAGTATACGGGCGCATAAAACATAAATTTAGCATACATAAAAAAATGCAACAATTGTCTGTCACCTTGGACGAAATGCATGATATTATGGCCTTTCGTGTCTTGGTGGGTGAGGTGCGTGATTGTTATGCTGTGCTTGGCTTGGTACACTCCAAGTGGCGCCCTGTGCATGGGCGTTTTAAAGATTATATCTCCATGCCCAAGGCCAATGGTTACCAAAGCTTACATACGACAGTCATAGGCCCTGAAGGGGAGCGTATTGAAATTCAGATACGCACTGAGGACATGCACCGCCAAGCGGAGCATGGGGTGGCTTCGCATTGGCTTTACAAAGAAAAAGGCAAGGTAAACCCAAAAGACCTTGAGCAGTTTACATGGCTTAGAGAAATTTTTGAACGTCAAAGAGATGAGTCAGATTCTAAAGAGTTTATGCATTCTTTACGTTTAGATTTATTTAAAGATGAAGTATTTGTGTATACGCCTCGCGGTGATGTGAAAGAATTGCCAGAGGGAGCCACACCTTTAGATTTTGCTTTTCATATCCATACCAAGGTAGGGCACCATTGCGCCGGTACTAAGGTTAATGGAAAACTTGTTCCCTTGGGAACAGCCTTGAAAAATGGGGATATTGTCGAAATTATTACAGATAATTCGCGTCACCCCAATAGAGATTGGCTGAAAATGGTGAAGACAGCCAAAGCGCGTAGCCGTATTCAGCACTATTTACGCACAGAAGAACGTACCCGCGCCCTTGCTCTTGGCAAGGAAATGTTGGAAAAAGAAGGGCGTAAGTTAAGTTTAAACGTGGCAAAAGCGTTAAAAGATGGACATTTGGCTTTGGTGGCATCAGATATGAATTTTGATACCACCGACGATATGTTTGCCTCTGTGGGCTATGCGCATAATACTCCACGTAAGGTACTTAATAAGCTTTACGCTGTTTTGCATCCTGACGCGGTGGGGCCTGACGCAGCGCATCACAAAGAGAAAGAAAAATCTAAAGATAGTAAGAATAAAAAATCGGAAGGTGTCAGCCTTTCCGGTGTGGATGGCGTACTTGTGCGCTATGCAAAATGCTGTAACCCTGTGCCGGGCGATGCCATCATTGGCTATATTAGCCGTGGCTTTGGTACCAGCGTACACCGCAGCGATTGTTCCAATGTGGTGAATATGGAACCAGAACGCCTTATCTCTGTGCATTGGGACAGTGAAGATGATAATAAGCCGTATCAAGCTCGCGTACATATTTTAGCACGCACGGAAAAGGGCTTATTGGCTAAAGTGGCTCTTATCTTTGCTCAAGATTGCGTGAATATATCTGAGCTAAAATCTTTTGATACTGTGGATGGTAAATCAGAAATTGATGCCGTGGTGGAAGTATGCAATGCGGAACAATTATATACGCTTATAGAAGAAATAAATAAATTGCCAGCGGTTATTGAAGTGACACGTACCACAGAATAATGTGATGCCAATGTTTTTGAAAAATGCGGGGATTTTTTGCAAAATTTCCCCGCAACATAGTACGCATCTTTTTCTTCTTAGAAA
Organism: uncultured Desulfovibrionaceae bacterium; assembly: GCA_964371225.1. Lineage (GTDB taxonomy): Bacteria > Desulfobacterota > Desulfovibrionia > Desulfovibrionales > Desulfovibrionaceae > CAYJAD01. The sequence continues at coordinate 9,205 of CAYJNA010000039.1, read as the reverse complement.
TTATATTATTTCCTGAAAAAATCTGTCAAAAGTTGCGCGCATTCCTCACTGCGCACCCCCCCCATGTGCCATACCTTATGATTCAAAAAGCTCAGCTCTAAGCCTTCACAGCAGGAGGATAGGGCGCCGGCTTTTCTGTCTGCAGCACCGTAAACAACGCCCTGTATGCGACTATGTACAAGCGCACCGGTACACATGAGGCAAGGCTCTAATGTAACAATGAGAATGGTATCGGCAAGACGGTAGTTTTGTAATTTTTGTCCGGCAGCGCGCAGGGCAAGAATTTCGGCATGGGCTGTGGGATCATGTAATGTGAGGGGCATATTGTGCACTTGGGCAAGAATTTCACCCTGCATATGTACTAAAACAGCCCCCACAGGCACTTCATTTTTTTGGCTAGCCATGCGGGCTTGGTGCAGGGCTAAGCCCATGAGGTCATGCCATGTATGCCCGTATGGCGCAGGGGGAACAGACCCTGCAAGCTCCATGGCGTGGATGGAACTTGCAGGTTTGTGTGCAAAGGTCATTATAAAATAACGCGCCTTTTAATAATTTTTACTACATCTTCAGGTGTGTCACATACGATAAGGCGTTCATTGATTTCATCTTCACCAATGTAGCCGTGTGAAACCATGGAGTCTTTTAGCCAGCCAAGAAAACCGTTCCAATAGGAAGAATCATAGAGAATGATGGGGAAAGGTTTAATGCGTTCTGTTTGTGCCAGCACAAAGGCTTCAGAAAGTTCATCAATGGTACCCATACCACCTGGCATGACTACATAGCTCATGGCGTATTTTACAAACATAAGTTTACGTATGAAAAAGTAGCGAAATTCACACTTGGTTTGTACATAAGGGTTAAAACCTTGCTCATGAGGTAATTCAATACCAAGGCCAATGGACGGGCCACCTGCTTCACTGGCGCCTTTATTAGCAGCTTCCATGATGCCTGGGCCGCCGCCGCTGATGACACCATAGCCACTTTCCACAAGTAAGCGGCCAATTTTTTCTGCAGCAAGATAATGCGGATGTGTGGGCTCAGTGCGTGCAGAACCAAAAATGGAAATGCAATGCTTATCTATAGAATTTAATTTATCAAAGGCAGTGGCAATTTCGGCAAGAATGCGAATAACGCGCCACGATTCGGTACTGGAAGTAAGTTCATCAATGCTTGTTTGATGTTGCGGCATGAGATGTCCTTTGAAAGGGTAAAAAGGTTGATAATTATGCGATGCATACTTTCTTTAAACATAATAACACACTAAAGTAAACAATAATAAAGACTCCTGCATAATTCATTATGTGGAGTCTTTTGGAGCGTTGACCATGGTCAATGTGACCAAAAAACAAGAGTAAGCGCAATTCACTTGCGCTGTTAAGCGATTGTTTTTTGTGCCTTTTGTCCTGCACAGATACATTTTCACAAAAAGACAATCTATTGTAAAAGCACAAAAGTACAACTCAAAAACCATTGTGCAGGACCCTTTAATAAGAAACATGGCATTGGGGAAGGCAGAAACATGAAATGAGTAGAAAGCTAACTTGTTAAAAGTGCTTGCATTTTTGTGTTGAGCACGGCATAATTACTTTGTACTGTGTAAGTGATACAAGTGCTTTTATTTTTTACAAGGAGGAGTTATGAAAGTTCAGTTTTTGGGTGCAGCGCAAACTGTGACAGGTTCTTGTTATATGATAGAAGCATGTGGGGCACGCTTTACTGTGGACTGTGGTATGCATCAAGGCAATAAAACCATTGAAGAACGCAATAGAGAAACCGCCATGTATAGGGCCAGTCATGTGGATTTTATTTTAATGACGCATGCCCATATAGATCACTCTGGCCTTGTGCCACGCATGGTAAAAGAAGGCTTTAATAATGCTGTTTATTGCACAGGGCCCACACGTGATTTATTGGAAATAATGCTCTTAGATAGTGCGCACATTCAAGAAGTGGAAGCGCGCCAAAGGGCAGAAAAATATAAAAGACGCGGAAAAGGAAAGGCACCTGAAGCTTTATATACCACGGAAGATGTGGCTAAAACCCTTCCTTTGTTAAGCGTGGTGGAGTATGGTACTACTTTTGAGCCGCATCCCGGTATAAAGGTTACTTTTTATGATGCAGGGCATATTATAGGCTCTTCCTTCTTGTATTTAGAAGTGACAGAAGAGGGAAAGACCACCACAGCAATTTTTTCGGGAGATTTAGGCCGCGCCCATGCGCTCATTGTGCGTGATCCAGAAGTACCACCCAAAGCCGACTATATCTTCTTAGAGTCCACTTATGGGGATAGGGAACATAATACCTCCATTAATGCCACCGACGAATTGGCTAATGCCATAGCCTATAGTTATGAGCGTGGCGAAAAGGTTATTATTCCAGCATTTGCCGTTGAACGCACGCAAGAGCTGTTATATTGCTTGCATCAATTGGCGGCAGATGGCAAATTGCCCGAGGACATGCCCATTTATGTGGATAGCCCCATGGCCATACGCGCTACGGAAGTTTTTCAAAAGCATGCAGATCTTTTTGATGACGAAGCTAAAGCTTTACTGGCGCGTGGGGAAGACCCCTTTGCTTTGCCTAATTTGCATTATAGTATGGATGTGGAAGAGTCGCGTATGCTCAATGAGATGACTGGTTCAGCCATTATTATTTCAGCTAGCGGCATGTGTAATGCGGGGCGCATTCGTCATCATTTACGGCATAATTTATGGAAAGAAGGGGCCAGCGTTGTTTTTGTGGGCTATCAAGGTGTAGGAACGCCGGGGCGTAGAATTGTAGAAAAGGCTGCTTCCATTTCACTTTTTGGTGACGATATACAAATTAGTGCTAATATTGTGACCATTGGCGGTTTTTCTGCCCATGCAGGGCAAAAGCAATTGGTAGAGTGGGTAGGTGATGCTCTTAAAGACGGTAGTCAAATTTTATTGGTACATGGTGAAGAGCAAGCTCAAAGAACATTGGCTGGTGTTTTACAAAAAACCTATGCCGTGCCTGTGGCCATTCCCAATTACTTAGATGAAATTACCTTAGATGGTAGCGGTAAACCCATTCTTCTTGGTGATGTACAGCCTGAGCCAGAGGTCTTTATGGATGTGGTGTCTTTACAACAAGTTCTTATGGCTAATATGGCAGAACTTATTAAGAAGATGAATGGCATAAATACAAAGTCAAAGGTGGAGCAGGCGGAATTGCTTGCTCAAATTCAAACGTTGAATTATGAAATTGAAAAACATACTACAAGGTTATAATGCGAATAATATCAGGATCCTTTAGGGGGCGTACTCTTAAAACTGTGGAAGGGCCAGGCTATAGACCTGCCATGTCTCGTGTGCGTGAAGCACTTTTTTCCATGTTGGAAGCGCGTGGTGTGGTGTGGTCTGCCAGCACGGCTTTAGATCTTTTTGCCGGAAGCGGTTCTTTGGCTTTTGAATGTTTGAGTCGAGGGGCAAAAGAGGCTGTTTTGGTGGAAAATTCTGCACAAGCAGTGAAGTGTTTACAACAAAATGCCACCGCCTTGGGACTTTCTGAAGCCACATGCCGTATACGGCAAGATGACGTGCTTAAGGTTCTTGGCAAGCGCAGCTCGCAAAAGTTTGATGTGGTTTTTATAGATCCTCCTTATGGGAAAAATTTACTTCCCGCCACTCTTAATGCGCTTTTGCGTCAAGGCTGGGTGCAAGAAGACGCCATAATAAGCGCGGAAGTGGAATCGTCAGTACAATTTGACAGTGAAAATGCCCACCCTCAACTGGAAGTGCTCACGGAGCGCTCCTTTGGACAAACACGAGTTATTTTATGGCAAGTCCTAACAAGCGTTTAGCTATTTATCCCGGTACATTCGACCCCATAACCAACGGGCATGTAAGCCTTATTAAGCGTGGGCATGAAGTTTTTGATGAAATTATTGTGGCTGTGGCCGATAACACGCCCAAGGCGCCGCTTTTTAGTTTAGAAGAGCGCGTAGACATGGCAAAAGAAGCCGTGCAGGGGCTTGATGGTGTTATTGTAGAGCCTTTTTCAGGTTTGCTGGTGGATTATGTGGCAGAGCGTGGCGCGCATATTATTTTGCGCGGCTTGCGTGCCACATCAGACTTTGAATATGAGTTCCAAATTGCGCTTATGAATCGCAAGCTTGCGCATCAAATTCAAACGGTATTCTTGATGACAGATTATCAATGGTTGTATATCAGCTCTACCATTATTAAAGCCGCTGCCAGTCATGGTGGAGATGTGGACGGTTTAGTGCCGGAAAATGTTCTGAAACGGCTACAGGCTAAGTATGAAGCCGGAGAGGTGCGCCGCGGTACTCCCTGTCTTTCGCCTTCTGTGGGGGGCTTTCGTATTTCATGATGTCAATTCCTTCCGTTGTGTGTCTTGCCGGCCCTACAGGTGCCGGTAAGACTGCAGCAGCCCTGCATTTAGCCGCTGCCCTTGATGGTGAAGTTATTAATCTTGATTCGCGCCAAGTGTATCAAGATTTTCCTATTATTACAGCGCAACCCAGTGCTGAAGAACGCGCTGCTTGTGTACATCATCTTTATGGTTTTTTACCCACACAAGAAAAACTTTCTGCCGGACTATTTGCCGATATGGTGATGCAGGTGGTGCAGGATGTGCACAGTCGTGGAAAAATGCCCTTATTGGTGGGCGGCACAGGGTTGTATTTTAAAACCTTGCTCGAAGGCATGGCGGACATTCCTGCTGTGGATGCTTCTCTTTCTGCGGTTCTTATACAAAAATGCCATGCTGTGGGTTCTTTCGTCTTGCATAAAGAACTCAGTGGCATTGATCCGGAATATGCGGCGCGTATTCACCCCAATGATAAGCAAAGGGTAGTGCGTGCTCTTGAGGTATATGAAGCAACTGGGAAAACTTTCACATGGTGGCATAAAAACGCCCCTAGAGTGCCGCGTGTGCGTGGCGTTTACCTTGGTACCGATGTTACCTTAGAGGCTTTACGTCCAAGATTGGACGCTCGTATAGAGCTTATGCTGGAGGCCGGAGCCCTTAAAGAAGCTCAGTATGCACTGGAAAAATGTACTGATCCTAAAGCTGCGGGCTGGTCTGGTATAGGCTGTGCTGAATTGCATGCGCACTTTTGTACAGGCCTTTCCATGCAGGCTACCTTGAATCTTTGGTCAAAAAACACTAAAGCTTACGCCAAAAGACAGCTCACATGGTTTCGCGCTGTACCACAAATGCTTTGGTTTGCGCCTCAAGATGTGGATGGCATGTTGCATGCTGTTCACAGCTTTTTTGAATCTTAATTTTGCTTACTTTCATCTGTAGGTACTGCCTGTCTTTTGAGAAAAAAATAATTAGCACTTGCAATAGTGAAAAAAATCACGTATACTGACCGTCCTCAAAAAAGACAATAAAAAAGCCATTTTAAAATACAAGTTCCCTTGACGAATGCATCCTTGTGACGTAGACTTAAGACACTAATGTTAGTGCCCTAGTGCGATTGACTTTATGGATGGGGTCAGGCGTGTGCTGTATGGAGGAATGTACAGCCATGTGCGAGGCCGTAGTAGGGCAAACCGAACCATATTCAACAAGGACAAGTGCATGAGGAATGGTAAATCACTGCTACGATGTTTACGTACAATGGTAGTGCTTGCTGTGGTTGTGCCGGGGCTGCTGAGTTTGGCTTTTGTGGCTCAAGCAGCACCAGAGTTGGAACCTACAGATAGTGGGGCTCCATCGGCCATGGTTATGTTTCCAGTGACGGAAAAACCAAGTCCTTTCGGGGCTGGTATGCGACCCGTCGTATTTAATCACTATGTACATGAAAATGCTGTGGATAATTGTGAATCCTGTCACCACACAGGAGATACAGTGTCTTGCTCGTCATGTCATACTGTTGAAGGAAGCGCAGAAGGGAACTTCATTACTTTAGAGCGTGCCATGCATGCAACAGATATTGCTAAGCGTGGTGACGATGCTACCACACCTGCAAGCTGTGTAAGCTGTCATACGCAAAATCTTGAACGCCGCGAATGCGCCGGTTGTCACACTATTCTTCCTAATCCGCCACGTACCGAAGCCTATTGTGCTTCTTGCCACGATGTCACCCCCAAGATGACAAAAGAGCAATTTATGCAAGGCGTACAGGGAGAGCTTGATCCAGAGGAAAATCTTGCTTTAGCTACAGAAACAGTATTTATGCGCGAGCAGAAAAAAGCCACTGCGCTTGACCCGCATAAAATTCCTCAAAAGGTCTTTATTGATGGTATTTCCAATGAATATGAAGGAAATATTTTCAATCACAAGCGTCACTACAGTTCGCTGTTAAAGCGTGTTGGTGAAGATAAACTTGCTGCGGCTTTCCATAGTGACCCCTTAGCTCTTTGCGGTGCTTGTCACCACCAAAGCCCAGCGTCTGTAACGCCGCCCAAGTGTATTACTTGTCACGCACCAAAAATTGACCCAAGTACACCTGAGCGCCCAGCATTAAAGGCTGCATATCATTTACAATGCATGTCTTGTCACGATGCTATGAAGGTGGCTCGTCCGCAAAATACATCTTGTACCACGTGCCACAAGGTACGTAAGTAGCGCAAGGAGGAACACTGAATGAATCGCAGAAAATTCCTTACATTTTTGGGAAGTGCGGGTGTGGCCTCTGCCCTTGGCACAGCAAAAGTTGCTGATGCGGCCGGTGCTGTGGTGTATCCGTACCATAAAGAAAGTTTTGGCGTGTTACATGATACCACACGTTGTATAGGTTGCCGCCAATGCGAAAAGGCTTGTCAAAAGGTCAATGACCTTCCCATGCCTCAAGAACCTTTTAGTGATTTAAGCGTAACCCATTCCAAACGCCGCACTTCGGCTGCTGCGTGGACGGTGGTAAATCGTTATCAAGTGGGAGGGCAAGACGTATACCGCAAAATGCAATGCTTGCATTGTAACGACCCTGCTTGTGCATCGGCGTGTTTTGCGCAATGTTTTAAGAAAAACCCCGATGGTTCTGTGAGCTATGAAGGTAGCCAATGTGTGGGTTGTCGTTATTGCATGGTTGCTTGTCCTTTCTATGTACCCGGCTTCCAATATGAAGAAGCTTATGATCCCCTGGTACTTAAGTGTACTTTCTGCCAACCCCGTTTACAAGAAGGCTTGTTGCCAGGTTGCGTAGAAGGTTGCCCCATGGATGCTTTAACCTTTGGAAAACGCTCTGACCTTATCAAGATTGCGCGTAATCGCATTGAGAAAAACCCCGGTAAATATGTAGATTATATTTATGGGGAAACCGATGCAGGTGGTACTGCTTGGATGACCCTTTCCGGTGTGGAGCCCAGTAAGCTTGGGCAAAATACTGAGCTTGGCAATCGCCCCATGGGTGAACTCACTGCAGGTGCTTTAGGTTCTGTGCCCATGATTATTGGTTTCTGGCCAGTTCTTTTTGCCGGTGCTTATGGTGTCACCAAGCTTAAAGAAGCCAAAGAAAAGGCTGCTGCCAAGGAAGCCAAAGCCAAGGTAGATGCGCAACTCAAAGCCGCCATGGAAAAAATTGAGGCAGAACAAGGCCCAGAGGTTGCTAGTAAAGTGAAAGAAGCCATAGCAGCCTCACAAGCTTGCTGCGGTTGCACGCAAGAAACTTCTTGCGCAGAAAAGAAAACAGGGGAGGGCGCGTAGTATGCATCATACAGATCACGCAGATCATCATATAGTCATCCCTACCAAGGATAAGCTGTTTAATATGAGTCCGTTTTTACGGCCAACCTTTGGGAATATTCTTACAGCTATTATCCTTATCGTGGGGCTTATTGTTACCTTTGTTCGCTTTACTGAGGGCATTGGCGCCGTTACTAATCTTGACGATAACTACCCTTGGGGTATTTGGATTGGTTTTGACCTTATGTGCGGTGTGGCCTTGGCTGCCGGTGGCTATTTCACCACAGTAGCTTGTTACATATTAGGTTTAAAACATTATCATTCTGCCGTACGTCCGGCGGTAACCACAGCTTTCTTAGGCTATTCCTTCGTGGTTGTGGCCTTGCTGTACGACTTGGGTCACCCATTACGTTTGCCTTACATGTTCTTCTTCCCAGGCACCACATCTGTGCTTTTTGAAGTAGGTTTGTGTGTGGCTACCTATGTGACAGTACTCATGATTGAGTTTTCCGTGGCTCCCATGGAATGGCTAGCAGGCAAGTTCCCCTTCTTATTGAAGTGGCGTAAGCTTGTGCTTCGTGCCACCATCATTCTCACCATTTTTGGTGTGTGTTTATCTACCTTACACCAATCTTCTTTGGCGGCGCTTTTCCTCATTGCGCCGGGTAAATTACATCCTTTATGGTACTCACCCTTCATGCCCATGTTTTTCTTTGTGTCTTCCATGGTAGCCGGTGCTTCTATGGTCATCTTTGAAGGTATGTTAGCGCATAAAGGCGTACACGACTATATGGACAGCACGCACTTAAAAGAAGCTGATGAAGTGACTGTGGGCTTTGCTCGTGCGGCGTCGCTGATACTCTTTGGCTACTTTATGCTGAAGCTCATTGATATGGCTGTACAAGATAATTTTAAATATCTACTGAGCGGTTTTGGCTTCTGGTGGATGGTTGAAATGCTCTTCTTTGTGCTCATGCCTGCCTTGATTTACGCTAAGGGCGCTCGCGATAAGAACCTTACTCTTTGCCGTATTGGTTCTGTGAATGCTGTGCTTGGTATTATTATCAATCGCTTCAACATAAGCCTTGTGGCCTTTAACTACAATTTACCTTCTTCGGAAAAGTATTTCCCAAGCCTGGGTGAGATTTGTATTTCTGTCTTTGTGGTAACTCTTATTGTAACGGCCTACCGTTTCATTGTTTATCATACGCCTGTACTCTATGAACATCCTGACTTTAAAGGTGACCATTAGGAGGTAAATTATGGCAGCTGGATCATTCGCAACCTTTTATGATTATTTCTTATACACAAAAACATGGGCCTATGGACTTATGTTTATCACCCTCCCTGCTTTTGTGGCATTTTGGTGCCTAGTGCTTTTCCCTTGTAAAAAAGGGCAGGAGTGTGATTGTGATGAGCATGATCATTAATATGTAAGAAAATGTAAATGCGGGGGGAGCTTTCGGGCTTCCCCTTTTTTGTGGAAAAGAAAATCCACCAACTAGGCTGGTGGATTTTTACTTATATATTGAGACCTCTGCACATGTAATTCTACACTTCTAACAATTTTTCAAACTTTAGATACAAA
>CAYJNA010000038.1:0-20725 GCA_964371225.1 uncultured Desulfovibrionaceae bacterium | reverse complement strand
CCAAAAAGCTTCCCTTACAAGACCAACTTGGTATCATGCGCCGCATGCTTGTAACAGAATCTGTAAAGGGTATTGTACCAGAACCCTTACGTAAGCTTATGTCTTGCAAGGGTGATTGTCACCCCAAATAAATAACCAAATTGCTTGAGGCTACCGACAGCCTCAAGCAATTTTTTTGTGTAAAGGTCTCCTTAACCAAATTTCATTGCGGCACTATATATATTATTTTACTGAGTACCGCCGCCATGAAAAATTTTTGGAAAGGGGGTTTGGGGGAAAAACCTTTTTATAAAAAGGTTTCCCCCAAGATTTTCCATCAGTTTTATAAAGGAATAGTATCATGGCATTGTACACTAAAGAAGAAGCTCTTGAGTATCACGCAAAACCGCGCCCCGGTAAAGTGGAAGTTCTTCCCACCAAAGCATGCGCCAGCCAAAAAGATTTAACCCTTGCTTACTCCCCCGGTGTGGCAGAAGCTTGCCTTGCCATCCATGCCGATGAAAAGTTAGTGGACGAATACACCGGCCGCGCCAACCTTGTGGCTGTGGTTTCCAACGGTACCGCTGTACTTGGTCTTGGTAACATTGGCCCCAAGGCTGCTAAGCCTGTTATGGAAGGTAAGGGCATTTTGTTTAAAATGTTTGCTGATATTGATGTATACGACATCAACCTTGCTGAAAATGATCAAGACAAACTTTGCGCTATTGTAAAAGCCATGGAACCTACCTTTGGTGGCATTAACCTTGAGGACATTAAAGCCCCTGAGTGTTTCTACATTGAAGAAAAGCTTCGCGCAGAAATGAACATTCCTGTATTCCACGATGACCAACATGGTACTGCCGTTATCTCCGCTGCCGGTCTTATCAATGCTTGTGAAATCACTGGTCGCAAAATAGAAGATTGTAAGGTGGTAGTTTCCGGTGCTGGCGCAGCTGCCATTGCTTCCGCTAACCTCTATGTGGAAATGGGCATTAAGCGTGAAAACGTGTATATGTTTGACTCTCGTGGTCTTATTCACGCTGGCCGCAATGACCTTAACAAATACAAAGCTGCCTATGCTCAAAAAGAAGATTGCAGCTTAGAAGAAGCTCTTACGGGTGCAGATGTATTCTTAGGTCTTTCTGTAAAGGGTCTTTTGAGCAAAGAAATGGTAAAGAGCATGGCTCCACAACCTATTCTTTTTGCTTGCGCTAACCCTGACCCAGAAATTACCTATGCTGATGCCAAAGACGCTGTGCCTGATTGCATCATGGCCACAGGTCGCTCTGACTATCCTAACCAAATTAACAATGTATCCGGCTTCCCCTTCTTGTTCCGCGGTGCTTTAGATACCGGTGCTAGCCAAATTAATGAAGCCATGAAGATTGCGGCTGCTAAGTCTTTGGCTGCTCTTGCTAAAGAACCTGTACCTCAAGAAGTTATCGACGCATACGGCGGTCAGACCTTCACCTATGGTGTGGACTATGTGATTCCTAAACCTCTTGATCCACGCATCCTTGAGTGGGAAACCTTAGCTGTGGCGCAAGCTGCCATGGATTCCGGCATTGCCACTCGTCCCATCAAGGACATGGATGCTTACCGCAAAAGCCTCGTTGAGCGTGTAAATAAGTGCCGCGCACGTGCTGATGCTTTATACAAAAGCTATTTATAGTAGTCGACTATAGTAGATAGAATTTGCAACGCAGTATAGAAAATGGCTGCGGCGTAGATATAAAACAAGAAGCCCCCTTTATGCATAAAGGGGGCTTCTTTTTTACGACAAAGCGTAGCCGTGCTGTTTTGCCTACCTTGCGCAATATTTAGCCATTCTTTGCTTACTGACGCCATAGACGTCACTAATAACTTCAAATATTCGTTCAGACTTCGATGTGCCTTTTTGAAGGGCTTTTTTATACATGTTTTCTACTTGTTTGCCTGTGACTTTAGTTTTAAACGCGCCGGCTTTGTTGAATAAATCAGCAATTTTTGCATACATGTTGTTAAGACTTTTTATTTCATTATGGGCAGTCATGCGACTCTGGTCGAACCAGTCATACGAACATGCAGGGTCGTTTTTTTGGGCATGAGCCGCATTTACCATAAAGAAAGAGCCGCAGAAAAGGGCGCATAGTAAACAAAGGCTGAGGGTGTAGTGTTTTTTCATAGTATTCTCCTTAAGTGGGGTTAGGGTTAATTTGTTCGAGCGAGCTGCACTTCACGTAAGTTCATTACAAATTTGTTTTTATCCTGACTGGTATCTGCAATGAAGAGGTAGTGTTTGCCTTTGGGAAGGCTTATGGTACCAAATTTCAAAGAGTTATGATACTTGTCCCCCCATTGTTCACCCGTAAGGGGGAGGGCATTAACAATTTTTTGGGAATTTTTTATGCTTTTTGTATCTAGTGCCCTTGGAAAGAAAAGGACTAATTTGCCTGTGGAGGCCAAGGGGCGCGCCTTGCTGTAATGAAGAAATACAGCGTAGTTGCCGGCTTTTTCCACCGTGAATTCAAAAATAATACCGCAGTCTGCCGGCCAACTATGAAGCGTGGTGTAGCGGCCTATCTTTTCAACGCTCACTTCTTCGGCCCAGCGTAAGTCCGCATCTTCGGGGGTAAAGATAAGGTTATTACGTAATATTTTGTTTTGTTTAGCCTGCTTACTTTCTTTTTCTAGGTAGTCGCAGTAAGCAGTAAGTTTATTTTTGCTCCAGCCTTGCGTAACGGTAATGTTTTCGGCCATGCTCACCGGTGCTACCTTGGGGTGTTTTTTGGCAGCTGCATATAGTTTTTTTACCTCGTTGGCACTATACTTTTTTGGCGTAACTTTTGCTTTGTAGAGCAATTCACCCAGTTGCCCATAAATAATGGCAGGCGTTAGGCTGCTGTTTTCGGCGGCACCGGATTCGTGCATGCCAATGGTAAAGCCGTCGTAACCGCAAACGTCGAGCAAAAAGGCGGCCTTGGTAGGGCTAGGTGAGATGAAGGGAATAGTCATGACCATGAACACCAAAAGTGACAGATACATTTTTCGCATAGAGAATCCTCTTTTTTCATGAAAACATAGGTCAAGCTTCCTGCTTGGGTATGTCTTTCATAAATGGTTTTAGCAGTATAGGCATGAAGGCATGCTAGCGAGGAGGATTTGCCCTTACACAGCCTGAGTGCGAGAGGCCATGCATGGTAAGCGAGGAGGGTATTGTATCATGGCTGGGGTTTCGAAATGAAGGTGTCCCCTGCATCATGTGTGTTTCTTGTAGCAAATTATGAGGAAAATGACCAGCGCTTCATGGGATATGAAAATTTTTTTTTGAAGTACATGAATACTAAGAAATAAATATTTTTTAATATGCAGAAAGTATGAAAAAATCAAAAGCACAGTGTTGTGGAAGATATAAAAGTTAATTATTTTAGAATGATTGTTAACAAAATTTATACATAGTAAATCACTTATTATTCTATTTTGTAACATGTTGCAATTTTGCTATATAATGTGTAAAAATAGGCATATGTAAAAAATATAAATTGCTTTGGAGGAATGCTTATGCCTTTACCGCTTAAGAGTATGATGTGTCTCCTAGGAATGTTTATGGGGGCGTGCCTTGCCCTGATGCCTGATTTGGCCTTTGCTGCGCCCGTGGCAGAAGCTGGAGCGGATATGACCATGGCCTATGTTACCCTTGGCATCTTGGGTATAGCCGCTATTTTGTTTTTTACAGAGGCCTTACCTTTGCCTGTAACAGCCATGCTTGTGCCTTGTGCCTTGAGCATTCTTGGTATTTTACCCGTAAAAGATGCTTTTTCGCATTTTGGTGATAGCAGCGTGGTGCTTTTTATGGCCATGTTTATCCTTGGTGAGGGTACCTTTGCCACAGGCTTTGCCACACGAGTGGCAGAAACTACCGTGCATCTCTCTAAGGGTAGCGAAAAGCGCCTACTTGTGTATTCCATCATTACCATTGGGGTTCTTTCCGGTTTTTTAAGCAATACCGGTACCACTGCAGTGGCTCTTCCCATGATTTTAGCCATGTGTGCGGCAGCCTCCATCAACCCCAGCAAATTGCTTATGCCCATAGCCTTTGCTTCATCACTTGGGGGTACAGCCACTCTTGTGGGTACGCCGCCCAACTTGCTCATTAACTCCACTCTCAAAAACATGGGTGCAGAAGCCGGCGTGGTACCTTTTGGCTTCTTTGAATTTGCACTCATAGGTGTGCCCATGCTGCTTATGGGGATTTTGTTTTATAGTTTTGGTGGCAATAAATTATTGCCGGATCGTGAGCCGGAGATGATTAATATGGATGAGGTTAAGTTAAAGCAACCACGCAAATTGCGCGTGGAAAAAATGCCCATAGCCATGGGAATCTTTGTGCTTGTTATCATAGCCATGGCCACAAAAAAAGTTCCTTTAGTGTCTGCGGCTATGTTGGGTGCCATGTGTATGATTATGACACGCTGTATTACCATGAAAGAAGCTTTTAATTCCATTGACTGGACAACTATCTTCCTTTTTGCCGGTATGATTTCCATGAGTCAAGCAATGCAGCAAACAGGCGCAGCATCGCTTATTGCCAATAATGTGGTAACGTTGGTTTCAGATCCTTATGCCATTTTGGCTGTCACCTGTGCGTTGACCATGATTATTACAAACTTCATGTCTAATACAGCCACAGCAGCTCTTATGGCGCCGCTTGCCATTCCCATCGCTTTACAAAGTGGCGTATCTCCCTTGCCTGTGGCCATGGGTATTGCCATTTCTGCTTCTGCTTGTTTTTTAACGCCCATAGCCACACCGCCTAATACCTTAGTATTTGGTCCTGGTAACTATACTTTTATGGATTATGTAAAGGCAGGTTGGCCCTTGCAGCTGTTCAGCTTCCTCATGTGTGTGGGGATTATTCCTCTTATTTGGCCTTTTTATCCTTAGAAAGGTTTTATCTGAGCCCTACTTACAGAGGGGCAGATATGCCCATGGAAGGCATAACGCAAAAAAAAAAGACAGGCATATATGCCTGTCTTTCTTTTGCTTAAGCAAAAGCCTTTACGCTTCTATAAAGCTTTCAAAGTTGAACTCAACGACACAAAAACCTTTAGGAAGAACAAAGGGAATGGCTAAAGTTTTGCCGCCACAGGGGTGCGTAACTTCATGATTGCTTCCCAAAATAATATTAGGAGTGCCGCCGTTTAAGACTAAGCCCATTTCTGCCAAGCGACGGCGTGCATCACCGGAAAGAATATTCATCATTTCGCCTACCATTTCACGCGTATCACTGTCAGCATCTTCCAATTCGCCAAGGGCATCAAGAGCCATGGCTTCGGCAGCTTCCTTGGAAACAGTAAGGGCAATGCTAGCAATTTGTTTCTCAGCATTGCTTACTGTTACCATGGCAGTAATGTCTCCAAAAGCTTCAAGATTGGGCTTTTCAAAGGCATCGCCTGGTTCAGGTGTACTGTACGTCATGGAACCTACCACAAAAACAGTGGCTTCTCTAAAGGCATCTATGATGGCAGTGGATGATAGTTTCATATATTTCTCCAAGTATGAAGTCAAAGTAAGGTGCTAAGTTAATGCAAGATGCCCAGAGCGGATAAAAGAATCCACCAAAGAAAAAACAGCATCATTGCCGCAAAAAGAACCTTGCGCAATATTGTCGTGGTACCATGGTAATTTTTCTTCAAAATATTGCAAGTGCTTTTTATGCAAGTGCAGTATGTTAGCTTGCATACCATAGCCTAACTGTTCGATATAATGAGCATTGAAGCGTTGTTCTACCATGGCCATAATGGGCAGGGTAAGTATGGGTTTTCCAAGGTATAAAGACTCAGTCATAAGCGTATGCCCACCTCCTTGGATAACATACGATGCCCCTTCCAAAAGCTCTAAAAAAGTTTGCTCTGATTTTTTCTTAAAGATAACATTGCCTTCTTGCCCTTCATGCTCTTGATAACCAAACACATAACACGTTCTGTCTGTGGCTGTGCGTAAAAAATCCACCAAGGAACGATGCGTAGAATTGCTTTGATACACAAGCACATGCCCTTCATCTCTTGGGCGCATGGCAAGCACGCTGTCACGTAAAATAGGTGGCACCACGCGTGCAGTGTACTGTTTTTTTACCGGCGGTGCATAAAAGGAGACTATAAGGTTTTGTGCTGTGGGGCGAAACAAATACTTGGGGGTAAGGCCTTGCACGTAATAGTCAAAAAGCATGTCGCGCGGCAGTGTATGTTCACAACAGGTAATAATATGTTGATGGTCAAGCGTTAAACAGGGTATGCCCATGCGTTCGGCGGCGCGCGGGACAAAGTACTCAAGGTCCGTCATGCACACGTCAGGCTTAAATTCTTCTATGAGGCGTATAACTTGCTGTATATATTTTTCACGTCTTAGTAAAAGTGGCACAGCCTTAGCTATGGTAGCTGGCAAGTCAACTTTATAGTTTTTAAAGACGGTACCAATATTAGGCAAGCGATGCACAGGAAATTCAGGCTCTAAAATTTTCAAGGCATCATCATGGGCTACAAAAAGGAACTCATGTTCTTGTAATTGTCTGGCAATGGTCAAACCACGCATGGCGTGTCCATGTCCTGTGCCGTGAATTCCATAAAGTATGCGAGCCATAAATATTCCTATTTTTTAAAGTACTTTCTTGTACCAAAGAGGTGCGTCAAGGTCAATGCCATAAAAAACTCTACGCGAATATGGCAAATATTTTTTGAGAGTGAACACTTTTATTTGTCTTTTTTATGTATATTTATAAAAGAATTTGAGAGGAATTTGGTGTTTTTATACAATAGAGCTTAAAAAATTTTTCTTTTATGCCCTTTATGACTTTTTATAAAGCGCCTCTGAGCCTACTTGACGCACTGAAGTATTTTTTCTACCATAAATTGCTCTATCTTTTGCTGCGCGCGGCGAGGAAGAGAAGAATATTTATCGTACATTTATAGGAAACTATTATGGATATTAAAAAAGCCCTTGAGGTATTAGCCCGTGCCAAAGTTGCATATTCTAAGAGAAAGACCGTTGAAACCATAGCGGGCATTGTCATGGTTATAAAAGGCATGGGAGCCAAGAGCTATCCCAAAGAGCTTACAAGTAACTTACGAGAGCTGGTACAAATGGTAGGTACAGACCCTGCCGTAATAAAAGTGCTTGGTAAGCCCGTGGTGTTTCAATTGGGGCAAGAACAAGCAATCATGCTGACCTTGGCGCGCGTATATAAGGAATTAGCCGGTACCTCAGAAAAAGAAGATTTTAGCGCAGCCCTTGCGCGGAAAAAAAATATAGATAAGACTTTTAATCAAGGCATGAAATGGATTGCTGAAGGAAATATAGCTGAGGCAGATCAAAGCTTTACTGAGTGTCTCACTTTTTATAAGAACGAACATTCCCTTTTCTTCCTCATAGGGGAAGCTTTCATGAAAGCGGATGCACCTCGTAGGGCTTTTCCCTATCTTTCAAAAGGTTTAATGGCAGAGCCTGACAATGCCAAATTGAAAGAGTTGTATGATAAATGCGCCATCTTAAAAGAGCAAAAACGCTAAAGAAAAAAGAGCGCTAAAGAAAAAATGCTACTGGCGACGGGTTTTTCCCGTCGCTCAGAGTGCTGACAAAGTCAGCGCGACCCAAAAATCAAGAGTAGGCGCAATTCACTTGTGCCGTTAAACGATTTATTTTTGTGCCTTTCCGCTTGACAGCTATGCTGGTAATAGCGGCGCAAACTCCACGCAGTGGGGTTTGTTATTAGTCTGGACGACGGATTTTCCCCGTCGTTTTTGCTTTTTAGGGCAACACTAGCGTACTCTGTGGTAATTCTCTTCAAGTTTATCCTGGCTCTTGGTTATAAAAGGGCTACTTTTACACGGCATGAAGCTGTTTTTCAGTGCCGTTCATAGTACGTATGTAAAATTTTCCTCAGCTCTCCTAAAAAGCTTGCTTTTTTTTGTAAAGCTTCTAGACTTTTCTTTAACATAAAATATATCATGCCCCTTTACTGTGTATTTTTTTGGAGTTTTTACTCATGCGCATAGTAAAGGGTATATTACTGTAGAGTTTAGTTGTAAAATGGAGAAAAGTTGCTATGTTTCCAGTTCGTTATATACACGCTGCCGATTTGCACTTAGATGCGGCTTTCAAAGGCTTACGTCGCCAAAGCGATGGCCTTTTGCCGCAATTAGAAGAAACCTTGCTTGCTGCTACTTTTGTGGCTTTGGACAGGCTTGTGGCTTTGTGCGAACGTGAAAAGCCAGACTTTCTTGTCTTGGCCGGTGATATATATAATGAAGAAGATCAGAGCTTAAAAGCGCAATTGGCTGTGCGTGATGCTTGCGTACGTCTTTCCAAATCACATATTCCTGTTTTTATTGTGCATGGTAATCATGATCCTCTTTCTTCACGCCTTGCCATGATTGAGTGGCCTTCCAATACTGTCATTTTTTCCGGTGAGGTGCAAAGTCATGTACTTAAGCCTGCCGCAGAGCTTTTAGCCGCAAGGCAAAGCCAAGGCCACGAAGACACGTGTGCGCTTGCTCCCTCTGAGGCCATGGCTGTCATTCATGGCATAAGCCACACCTCCAACCGTGAAGCTCGTAACTTAGCCAAAGCCTTTACCCGTTTGGGGGGAGAGCATGGTGCATTGTTTCAATTGGGTCTTTTGCATTGCGCTGTGGAAAATGTGGCGCATGCTGAGCGTTACGCGCCGTGTACCTTAGAAGATTTACATGCCACAGGGCTTGATGCATGGGCTTTGGGACATGTGCATGAAAGACGTATTCTCAGTGCTAGCCCTTTTGTGGCCTATGCTGGCAATACGCAGGGTTTACATGTGAACGAAACAGGCCATCGCGGCTGTTATCTGGTGACGGCGCAACCAGTGCTACATGGCAGTGACCATGAAAATACTGGTCACGCTGGGAAAGGTGCAGCGCGCTATGAAGTGCAAGCAGAGTTTCACTCCCTTAGTGCTGTGATATGGGAGAAGGTGACCATATCTTTAGAAAATGTGACACAAATTACCGAGCTAGAAGAACGTGTGCAGGATGTTTTGGAAGTCTTGGCGACAGAAGCCCCCGTACACTGTCAGGCGCTCATAGTGCGCATAATCTTACAGGGGCATACCACGTTAGATGCGGAACTGCGCTATAAAGACGTGGGCGCTGAGCTTATAAAACGCTGGCAAAGTTCTACCAGTGGGCAGCCTTTGGTATGGTTAAAAGATATGGTGGTGGAAACATCGCCTGTTTTGGCCATGGATGAATTGGTAAAGCGCGATGATTTGCTAGGGGAAACTTTACGCCTTAGTAGGCAATTGCAGGAGGAAAGTGTGGAAGGGCAAGCCTTTGTGGAAAGGACATTGGCGCCGCTTTTTGGTCATGCTCGTGCAAAGAATGTCTTGATAAAGCCTCAAGAGGAAGATCTGCCCACACTGTTGGAAAACGCTGCACGTCTGTGCGCCGATATTATGGAGAGTAAATAATGCATATTCAATCTTTTCATATAGATAATTTTGGCGTGTTTTCGCAGGTGGCTGTGGATGGCTTGTCCGAAGGACTTACCGTTTTTTTGGGGAAAAATGAGGCCGGTAAATCCACGTGCTTGGAGTTTTTCCGCACCATACTTACAGGGTACCCTGCCGCGAGAAGCAAAGAAGCGCAAGGACGCAATTTTGCACATATCTTCCCCGGCAGAAGTGGCCAAGCCGGCGGCACTTTAGGGCTTCATTTAGAAGACCGTGGCCTTATACATGTGACGCGCCGCCCCGACAAAGGGCGTGATAATGTGGTGCTCAGTGACGCGCAAGGCACCATGCTAGAAAGTTCTTTGCTTGATTCCATCTTGGCAGGCGTTACGCGCGATGTGTACCGCAATGTTTTTGGCTTTTCCTTAAGTGAATTGCAAGTTTTTGAGAGCTTAAAAGATGAAGGCGTGCGTCATGCCTTATATGGTGCCAGTTTTGGCATGGGCTTACGTTCCCCCGGTGCTGTGCTCAAAGAGCTGGAAGGGCAAATGGAAAAGCTCTTTAAGGTTAAAGGGTCTGCGCCCTTCATCAATGAAGGCTTGCGGAATTTAGAAAGGGTACAAAAGGAGATGCAATCCCTCAAAGGGGAGTGCGCCAAGTACGATGGTCTTTCACTTACTAAGCAAACTTTGGAAGAAGGTTTACAGCTTTTACGCCAACAAAAGGCGCAGTGTGAAGAGCAGAGGCGTCAAGCAGAGCGTCAACTAGGCGTGTGGAAGCAGTGGGATGAATGGCGCAATGTGGGGAATCAGCTGGCGCGTTTAGATGCCGTGGAAGAAACCTTTCCCGAAGATGGCGCAGGGCGCATTGAAAGAGCCCAGCTTTTGCGCCAAGAGGCCGCCAGACGCGTGACCATGCAAAAAGAGCGTTGCCTCAAATTGGAAGAAAAGCGCGATGCCTTGGTTATTGATGAAAAACTTTTAGAAAAACGTACCACATTGCAATGGCTCAGTGAGCATAAATCTTCTTTTCGCCAAGCGCAGGAAAGCCTTGCTCCTCATGCCATGCAGATGCAAAGGGTGCAGCAGCAATTGACACAAAGCCTTGCTGAATTGGGGCCACAATGGACATGTGAGCGTATTCACGGCATTAATCGCTCCTTGGTGGCGCGTAGTGTGCTGGAGCGCCGCGCCGCGGACATTCAATCTACCGAACAAAGCCACGCGGCAGCCATAAATCACTTGGCCAAGGCCAATGGGGCTGTGGTCACGGCAAGGCATGCGGTGGAATTGGCACAAAATACTTTAGATCATTTACCCGTGGCTGAAGCCTTGGTGAGTGATGCTGTGCGTGAAGATATGCGCCGTCAAGTTTCGTTGATGGAAAACAGTGCGGCGGCTTTGCATGAAAAAGAGCAAGCTTTAAGCTCTTTTCACAAAACCTTTCAACGTACTTTAACGCCTTTATCTTTACGCGTTGCTGCCGATGTTGCGCAAGGTGACAGCGTGCAGGCTCTTTTGCCAAGGCTTGAAGCCTTACATGATGCGCAAGATGTGGCTTTAGACTTGGCACATAAGGCGCAAGTGGCGCGTCAAAGCACGCAAGAAATGGAATTGTTGGTGGCCACAGCGCAAGAGCGCGAAGAAAACGCGCGTAATCGTGCCGAACGTTTACGGCAGCATTTACATAAAAGTGTTTCGGCTTCGCGCACACATATAGATGGCCGTGCTAAAGCCGTAAGGCAATTGCGCCAATTGCATAGTAATTATTCCATGGAAAAGGATCGTTTGGCAGAATTGGCACAGCGCGTGGAAGGAAGCCTTCCTCCTGAGCCGGTGAAAAGCATTTTCCTTATGGTATTGGGTGCCATCATTGTGGCCTTGGGGCTTACAGCTTTGGCCTTACCCATATATTTTGGTATGGACAGCGTACAAATTACACCGCGTTTGGTGGTGCCCCTATCGCAGTGGTCTGCGTATCTTGTGGTGGTGGCAGGGGCGGCTTTCTTAGCCGGAGGCTTGCCGCGCTCTGGGCCGGATCGCAAACGTTACGAACGTGAAATGAAAGAAATTTCAGAAAGAGCTCATGCCATGCAAATGGGTTTGACTCATATGGAAGGGCAAATTCAAGAACAATGCGTTTTGGCTGAAATAACCGATGCAGACCCCATTACCTTAGATGCTGTGGAAATGCGTCTGGAGCGTGACCGTGAAAAATGCGCCACCGACGAACGCATGCAATTGGAAGTGGAACAATTGGTGGCTGAGCATGATGAAACAGCAGAAAAATTGAAGCTAAGAAAGCAAGAGCTTATAGCGACCCAACAACAAGAGCAAAGGGCTTTACTGAAATGGCATGATTGCTTACGTGCCTATGAAGTGGAAAACATTCCTTCCCCCGATGCAGCGGCTACTTTTTTTGCGCGCGTAGAGGCGGCTTTGGTAGCACAAGCTTCGGCGCATAATGGAGAAGAAGAAATACGTCAGCTACAGGCCACCATAGAGCAGTGCAAAGAAAAGCTCTGTGCCATAGATGCCGTGCAGCAGGCTCTTCATGGAAATGCTCAAAGCAGGGCAATGCAGGCTCCCCTAAACCTTGACGCTGAGGCGCAGGATGCAGGCATGGAAATGTCTTCTTCATCTGCACATAGACCGCCCATGGCCTATGAAATTTCAGAGCTGTTGGCCGCTGTGCAAGCAGTACTTGCCGTATGCCGTGAAGCAGATGACGCCCTTGCGGAGCGTCTCAGAGCCACCACCGCTGTGCAAAATTGTACGTATAGTCTTGAAATGGCAGAAAAGGCGCAAGAAGAGATGGAAGAAGCTTTGCGCCAAAGTGAGAAGGATTTACAAGAGGCTTTACGCTCTTGGCAAAGAGCTTTGGAAGATATGGGCATGTCCGCAGACATTTCTCCCGGCATGGTGCGTGCTGTGTTGGAATGCATGGATAAATGCGTACAGCTTGAAACAGAAGTTCTGGGCTTGCAAGAAGAAAAAGAGCGTTTAGAATTGGAATGCGAAAGCTTTGTATTGCCCCTATGCGCCATCTTAGAGCATGTGCAACAGCCTGAACCGGAGCCTCATGGTGGCGGCATTTTGTATCAAGAAGATTGGCTGCGAGAGTTTGATAGCTTGTGGCAGCACATGCAAGCCAGTTATGAGGCACAGCAAAGCTACAAGCAGTGGCAAGAGCAGCTTTCTACTCAAGAAGAAGAATTGCACGAAGCAAGCACAGCCTTACATGATGCTGAAACCACCATTGCGCATCTTTTGCAATTGGCTAAATTGGATAATGTGGAAGAGTTCATTCGCCTTTCTCATGTGCGTACACAAAGATTAGAACTCATGCGTCGTCGTCAGGATTTGGAAGATGCTTTGAGCCTTGCGGCAGGGGAAAAAGATTTAGAAGCCTTTTTAGATTCCTTTGCTTCGCAAGAAAAGCATGAATGTGAAGCTTTTCTTATACAAAAGGAAGCTGAACTTCAGGCTTTATTGGTGGAAGAACAAGATAAAATGCATGAATTTGCCAGCATTAATGCCACATTGCACGGTTTGACCCATACCGACACTTTGGCAAAATTACGCCAAGAAGAGCGTGACATTCAAGAAAGCTTGCAAGAGGCGGGTAAAACATGGGCACAGTATGCTGTGGCGCGGCAAATGCTTTTACAAGCAAAACAACGCTTTGAAAGAGAGCGTCAGCCACAAGTGATACGTATGGCTTCTGATATTTTTGCAAAAATTACCCAAGAAAAGTGGAAGGGACTCACGGCTTCCTTGGAAGATAATTCTTTACAAGTTATTTCACCTTTTGGAGAGCCTTTGGCGCCTACCTTGCTCAGCCGTGGTACACAAGAGCAATTGTATTTGGCTTTGCGCTTGGCGTATATTCGTAATCACGCCGCACACGCAAGGGCTTTGCCGGTGATTATGGACGATGTCTTGGTGAACTTTGACCCCGAACGTGCCGAGCGTACCGCAGAAGCTTTGTTAAGTTTGAGCCAAAGCGGTAAAAGACATCAAATTCTCTTTTTTACATGTCATCCTCATATGGCAGATATGTTGCAGAAAAATCATGCACAAAGCAAACGCTTCATGGTGGAAAATGCACAAATTACGCCTGCATAAGCTAGGGTAAGGCTAAAGAAAACATGGCATTGAGCTTAGAAATACGTGGGCATTTAGTGGCCTTGGGCACCGTGTGCATGTGGGGTTTAAGTTTTATATCTACCAAGGTATTACTTACAGATTACACGCCTTTGGAAGTGCTCTTTTTTCGCTTTATATTGGGCTATATAACCTTGGTGATTTTTTATCCCAAGGCTTTGCCCATAAAGAGTTTTGCGGAGGAAAAACTTTTCATGGCGGCGGGTTTTAGTGGTGTAACACTCTATTTTCTTATGGAAAATATAGCCATTAATTACACCTTGGCCTCCAATGTGGGCATCATTGTGGCCATTGCCCCTTTTTGTACAGCTCTTTTGGCACAAGTTTTCTTACGCGGTTATGCTAAAGAAAGCTTATCCTGGACATTTTTTGTGGGCTTTGCCGTGGCCATGAGCGGCATTGGGCTTATTGTGTTCAATGGCACTGTACATCTGCAATTAAACCCTTTGGGTGATATTTTGGCGGCAGGGGCGGCGCTCACATGGGCATTTTATTCTATTTTTATGCGCATGATAGGGGAATTACGCTATTCCATGGCCGTATGTACGCGAAGGGTATTCTTTTATGGTGTGCTCTTCATGGTGCCTGTGGTGCTGTGGCAAGGTGTGCATTTTGATGTGGGCATTTTTATGAAGCCCGTCAATGTGGTAAATTTTGTGTTTCTTGCTGTTATATGTTCTTCTGTAGGTTTTGCCACATGGAGCTGGTCGGTGAAGGTTTTGGGTGCGGTGAAAGCCAGTGCTTATATTTATTTGGTGCCGGTGGTGGCGGTTTTTTCCGCGGGCATTATCTTAGGGGAAAACATAACCCCCCTTGCCATGGTGGGTACAGCTCTTACCATGATAGGTCTTATTGTCTCTGAAATAAAAATACGTAAAAGCCATACATAAAAAGGATGTGCTATGAATAAAGCGGCGGGGGGTAAATCTGCTCTTACCAGTAATACAGCTATTTTACTTTACTATATTTGCGCTCTTCTTTCGCTTTTTACCGGTTTCACCTTGCTATTCGTGGCCGTGGCGGCTTTGGTTTCGCGTTCTGTGGCATACAAAGAGGGTGCCCCCTTGGTCATACAGCATTGCACATGGCTTTTTCGCAGTATTTGGGTTTTTGTTCTCTTGGCACTTCTTTTAGGTAGCGGCGCTATGTATATGGTCAATGAAACCTTTACCACATTGCCTGATATGTCCCATGTTACGTCTTTTTCGCACATTTGGGCAGATCCGCAATTATCTGCTGCGGTGAAATATGCCACTCTTTTTGCCATGGTAGGGGGAGCATTAGTGCTGTGGTTTTTGTACCGTATTGTACGTGGCGGCTTTGCGCTTTTATGCTATAGCCCTCCAGTGCGCATATAGAGGTAAGACGTATGACGCATTCTTTTTTTCCATTTGCAGCGCCTTCCTTTGTTCTGCCTGCTTCCGTGGCAGAAAATGCGCAATTTTTAGCGCATAAAGTGCAAGAAGTGGGTTTATGTTTTTTTGAAACTAAGGCATGCTTAGCCTATACAGAACAAGATTTACCTGTAAGTTTGCAAGCCTTACCTTTGCGCTGGCATGTGCATTTACCTGTGGATTTGGTATGGTCTCGCCGCCAAGGAGGCGGCGCTCATGCGGCTAAAATGGCTTTGGCTGTATTGGCAAAAGCTGTTTTTTTACGTCCGCGCATGGCAGTATTGCATCCCCCTGTTTTTGAAGAAGATATATTGGCGCAAGAAACGCTCTTACGAGAATTTTTAGAAACATGGTGCGCACATACTTCTGTACCCATACTTTTAGAAAATATTCGTTTTGCTCCTTTATACGATTTAAATTCTGCTTTATTTAATGCTACAGAGTTGACAGCCTTACGGTCAAAGCAGGTACATAAGGGGCGTAAGAAAGCAAATACCTTGCAAGCATTTGGTATTTGCCTAGATGTGGCGCATATGCTAACTTTTGGACAAGAGGCCATGTTAGAAAGGCACGACTTACTATCAAAAGTGCAGCTTGTACATTGGTCTGCCCCTGGAGCCTTGGCCGGGCAAGATAAGCATAAGCCTTTGACACAGTTGACAGCAGAACAAAGAAATGTATTGCAAAAACTTGTGCCCCTGCTACCTGCCTCAGCCACACATATGATAGAGATTTTTCATTGGCAAGGGGTGTGTGATTCAGTACACTTTTTACGAGCTATTTTGGAGCAAAGTCATGTCCCCCAAATCTAAATTGCTACAGCGTTTTTCGGATTGGATACAAGAACTTCCCAAGGATGAACGCTGGTGTATTGTCATCACGGCAGATCCTGACGCCCTTGGGGCGGCCATGGCTTTAAAACGTATATTGTACCGTAAAGGGCGTGAGATAGTCATTGCCAGTACCAATCATATTACAAGACCTGATAATTTAGCCATGCTACGGTATTTACGCATTCCGCTGGTGCCTTGGGAGCCTAAGATGCTGCACGAGTTTCAGCGCTTTGCCATAGTGGATTCTCAACCCCATCACAATGTGGCTTTTGAGGGTATCCCCTTTTCTCTTATTATAGATCACCACCCTGTGCCTGAAAATTATTGTCATGTGGCAGAATATATAGATATACGCCCCAAAGTGGGGGCCACATGCACCATGATGCATCAATATTTACGCGAGTTGGACATTCGTCCCAGTAAATTGCTGGCAACGGCCATGCTGTATGGCATACGTACCGATACAGCTGCCTTTGAACGTAGCGGCACCGAAGCAGACTTTCGCGCCTATCAATGGTTGTCACGCCATAGTGACACGGTGCTTTTACGGCGTATTTTACGAAGTGAATATTTGCCGGAGTGGTTACCGCTGTTTGCCCATGCTTTTCGCTCTTTGCGCACATGTACTAAGGGGGCTCATGCCCATGTGGGTAAGGTGTCTAGCCCTGATATGCTGGTGGCCATTGCAGACTTTTTTACTCGTGTACACGGTTTCCGCTGGGTAGCTGTGAGCGGTGTGTTTGAAGATGTTTTAGTGGTTATTTTTCGAGGGGATGGAAGCACCCATATAGGGAATATGGCAAAAAGACATTTTGGCGCAGTGGGCTCCGCTGGCGGCCATAGAGCCATGGCTCGAGCTGAAGTGCCTTTGTCTGCCTTGGAAGGCGCTAATCCTGCCGACTATGTATTTAATAAAATTGGGCCTAAACGCGCTAAAAAAATGCTGTGTCCGCTAAATAGTCGACATTAAAAAATTACTTAAATGTCAGTTGAAAACTAAATAAAATGGGGGGAAGCTTTTTCTGTTGAAAAATTTCCCCCCATAAGCGTTGTACTATTTGGGGAATCCTCCTTTATGAAAGATTCCCCTTACAAACAGCGCTGATATATTCTGAATTACATAACGCCTTGTTCAATCATGGCGTCAGCCACCTTACGGAAGCCGGCAATATTACCACCAAGTACATAGTCACCTGGCTTATCAAATTCATTGGCAGCGGAGCTGGCAGCAGTGAAGATGTTTTTCATAATGCCTTGTAACTTGGTATCCACTTCATTGAATGTCCAAGGTTGCATGCTGGAGTTTTGCGCCATTTCAAGCTGACTTGTGGCAACGCCACCAGCATTAGCACACTTGGCTGGGCCGTAGGCAATTTTAGCATCAAGGAAAGCAGCAGTAGCTTCAGGGGTGGAAGGCATGTTGGCGCCTTCACTTACACAATAGCAACCATTTTTAAGGAGAGCTTTCGCATCCTCAAGGGTTACTTCGTTTTGTGTGGCAGAGGGGAAAGCAAGGTCGCAAGGTACATGCCATACAGCATGTTGATCTTTGCCATAATCTTTTACAGGCACATATTGTGCGTCAGAGCAAAGTTCAGCATAACGAGTAAGAGGTGCGCGCTCAACTTCTTTCACTTGCTTAAGAACTTCCAGATTGATACCGCTCTTTTGAATGATGCAGCCTCTGGAGTCGGAAATGGTCACAGCTTTTGCGCCCAATTGATTGAGCTTTTCAATGGTGTAAATGGCCACATTACCGGAACCGGAAACAGTGGCTGTGGCACCCTTAATATCTTTGCCCACAGCATTAAGCATGTTTTCAGCAAAGTATACGCAGCCATAACCGGTGGCTTCTGTACGAGCCAAGGAGCCGCCCCAAAGTAAGCCTTTACCTGTGAGTACGCCTTCAAATTGACCGGTTAAACGCTTGTATTGGCCAAACATATAACCTACTTCACGACCACCAACACCAATATCACCGGCAGGTACGTCTTGATGTGCGCCAATAATTTTGCTTAATTCGGTCATGAAAGCTTGGCAAAAGCGCATAATTTCAGCATCGCTTTTACCCTTGGGGTCAAAGTCACTTCCGCCTTTACCACCGCCAAGCATAAGGCCAGTGAGGCTGTTCTTGAAGATTTGTTCAAAGCCTAAAAACTTAAGAATGCTCAAGTTCACACTGGGGTGAAAACGTAAACCGCCTTTGTAGGGCCCAAGAGCAGAGTTAAACTGCACACGATAGCCACGATTTACTTGAACACGTCCTTTGTCATCTGTCCATGCTACACGGAATAATAATTGACGCTCAGGCTCTGCAATGCGCTCTAAGATATTGTGCTTTTGATACTTGGACTCACGCTCAAATAGTGGGTCAAGGGTATCAAAAACTTCTGCAACGGCTTGCAAAAACTCAGGTTGATGACGATGATTTTTTTTTAAACTCTTCAGTACTTTTTGCGGATAGCTAACTGCCACAAGAGACTCCTTTAACGTTTTTTTACGTTCTCAAATTGAAACCAAGGTACCACAGAACAAAAGAGATATGCATAATGAAGCATATTTCAAAACTATTTACCGCTATAATGCTCTAACATAACGATAAAAACTACAAAAAAGAATATACGCAAAAAAAAGAGACAAGAAAAGTACTTTTTTGGATTTTTCAATTTTTTATACTAAACAAGGTGTAAAAATGCATTTTTGCATCAATTGGAGAGCCAAAAAATACATTTTAGAAAGAAATAGTATGTGAGAGCATGGAAAAAGAGCGACTGGAGAGTTTTTTACCTCTAATTTTCTACAGTATCGTTTAAGTTTACGCTTTGATAAAAACATGCTCATCATTATCTGTTAAAAGCACGCTTACTCCAAATACCCCTTTCGGGGACGCCGTAAGCAAGTGATAGCGTATTTTACGTGGCGGCAATGATATTCATTCAAGAAAGTAAAAACCTTGAAGATGGATTTATACTTGATTTTCTTAGGCATTGCTCATAAATTCACCGCGCATATACGACTTATGTAAAAGTAAATCTGTATTGAGAAATGTTGGAGTAAATTATATGCGCTATAGGGCAGATATTGATGGACTACGTGCCCTTGCCGTGGGTGGCGTTCTTGCATCCCACGTGCAAGTGAACCCTTTTTTGGTGGGAGGGTTTTTAGGTGTAGACATATTCTTTGTTATCTCCGGTTATCTTATTAGCAGTATCATGTTTGCTGAATATGATACAAAAGGGGCTTTTTCTTTTTCGCAATTTTACTTGCGTCGCTCAAAGCGTATTTTACCTGCTCTTGTTATTGTGGCTATATGCACTGTGCTGACAGGCTATCATATGCTGCCAGCAAGCAATTTTTTAGAGTTACAAAAATCTGTTTTGTCGGCTCTAGGTAGTTTTGCCAATATTTATTTTTATTTTACCACAGAGTATTGGCAAAAACACGCCATGGTGTATCCCTTTATTCATACATGGTCTTTGGGAGTGGAAGAACAATTTTATCTTCTTTTTCCCTTTCTCATAATCTTTTTTTTAATAAAGAAGCGTTATGCTTATATAAAATTTTTTGGAATATTAAGCTTGGTTGGGCTTGCTTCTTATATTGTGTGTACGCAACTAAACTCCATTGATAGGGTTTTTACATTTTATATGCTGCCTACGCGCCTTTGGGAAATGCTTGCCGGTGTTTTGCTTGCTACCTATGAGCGTGCTTTCCCTCAAAGATTACCAAGGGCTATGGCGCAGCCTTTAAGTGTGCTTGCTTTAGGGCTCATTTTAGTTGCAATGCTTTTTGTAGAAAACTTTTCCGGCCATTTGGCCATAGTGGTAGTGCTAGCCTCTGTAGTACTTCTTGCTTGCCCGCATAGTATTGTGGCAAACATCTTCTCCACGTCGCCTTGTGTTTTTTTGGGTAAGATTTCTTACTCACTCTATCTATGGCATTGGCCTGTTTGGACATTTTGGTCATATACTAAAGCGGAAATAAGCCTGTGGGATAGCCTCGGTATAGCTATTGTAAGCATTATGCTTGCCACACTTTCATTACATATCTGTGAAAACCCTTATCGCAAACTTGCCACGTGGAAAGCTTTTTTACAAAAATTTATTCCTTTAATCTTGGTGTTTTTTCTGCTTCTTATCCTTACGTATACTTTTTCGCGCCCCACTGTGCGCCAAGGGCGTGTACAGCCCGCGCCCATCAGTTTTTTACAAAGCGAGATTGCTGATGTGGAAGGAGGTAAAGCACAAATTCTGGGCAAAAAGGGCGTATTGGAAGATGCAAAACAAACGTCATTTATAGTAATGGGGGATAGTCATGCACAACTTATGGGAAGTGTTTTTGATGAGCTAGCCCAAAAATACCACCAGAAAGGGGCTCTGCTTATAGCACAAGGCATGCCTATAATTCTTCCGTCTGAAGAGCCCATAACGCAAAGTGCTTTTTCTTTTATTCAGAAATTAGAACATGTTGATACCATAGTTATTATTCAAAGATGGAGCCGCGATGTTAAAAAGAAAGAGCGCATCATAGAGGCCATACGTACCCTGTTACATATGGGAAAAGTGGTATATCTTGTAGAGCAAGCGCCCATACATGCTAAGCAAACGATATTTATGGCTAACTATAGTTCTGATCAAACTCAAACAGCCAGCGTGCAAGGGGCAGCTTTTGTACAAGACATTGTGGAAGCACTGGCACATAAAAATGTACACGTTATTCCTACCACAAAGTTTTTCAAAGAAGACGATGGTACCTATGCCTTCATGCAAGGAGATAATTTGCTCTATCAAGATGATCATCACTTAAGCTATCTTGGTACAAGGCGTCTTCTTTCTGCATTGGAGGATTTTTTTAGTAAGATTTCTATAGAGTCAAAGGCACCGTAAAGAGGCTTTG
>CAYJNA010000037.1:0-21338 GCA_964371225.1 uncultured Desulfovibrionaceae bacterium | reverse complement strand
ATTGGTATTGGTTATATACATGCCTTTGCTTTGTAAGTGTTTTTTACAAAGCAAAGGCGGTTTTATTTAATCTAAAGGTTCATAGCCCTCATCTTGCATGAGTATGTCCAGCGGCATGAGGCAGTAAAGCAAGGCATACATGGGAATGGTATCGGCCATTTGACGAATGTCCGGCACTAACATATAGCGTTGGCACACTTTACAACCTTCAGCGCGCTGTTCTGCGCCACTTTCTAAAGTAAAGAGCGTGCGGTTTTCCGGTTTGGCATCTTCACAGGCAGGGCATGTGGTACGTGAGAAACGCCATGTGCTGTGGCACAAAGAACAGTGTAAATATCTATGTCCTTCTTTATGGTATAAATAACCGGCATTGGGCGCATGGCCGCATACAGGACAGGTGTTTTTGTTCCAATGCTCACTGATAGCACCACTTTCGAAGGCTTCCTGCGCTTCCACATGGCTGCTGTGTAAGGCCACGCGCACAGCGGCGGTGCGGGCTAAGTAGGTGCCCACAAGACCAGAACTATCTTTGCCCATGCCATGTTTTTTAGCCCAAGGGGCAATGCGATGTTGTTTTCCTAACAAAACCAAAGAAGCCAAATGTTGTGCGGCCTTAGGATTTTCCGGTAAAAAAACAGCGAGTTTTTCCAAGTCTTGCGCCAAGTCCGGTAAAACTTTGGCAGCTTCTTGGCAAATACGCGTAGCTGTGCTTAGTACAGCGGCATCGGTGTAAAGGTCGATGTGATCTTTATCAGCAGGGTACAGGGCTTTGCCCACAATATGCTCTGCTGTGGCTATGGGCATGGGTAATGTAGGTGCGGGGAGCTCCTTGGCCATGGTATGACAGAGTTCTTCTAAAGGAAGAAAGGTTTCAAAAAATTGCACAGCGTAGGGATATCTTTCTTTGAGTGTGTTTAGCACAGCTTCTGTCATAGTTTACCTCTTGAAATACTAGGAATTAATTTAAAATAATACAGCTAAAAGCTGTCTTTGTATTACCGTTATAAGTAAGGCACCTTACGTGCTTTTTTCTCGAGTATAAAAAAAGTACTGGCAGCAATTACGCCCACGCTTCGCACGGGTTCCATCGCTACCAACTGTATTTTTTTATACTCGCGGAAAAAGCTAAACTTTGCCTTGCAACCTTATTACTAGGCATATCATAAGCAATTACTTATAAAAGCCAAAATTATGCATATGCTAACCTTCAAAATACATTCCATTACCGCACTATTTTTTATTAAAGATAAAGGTGCGCGGCTATGAAAGTTTTTTGAAGGGGGAAACTTTTCTACAGAAAAGTTTCCCCCTCAGGTTTAACCTATTTTACTCCCAACCAAAACTACTGCGCAGCAGCATTGGCGGCGTACTTTTCGGGGTCATCTATTACAATATAGATAACGCGTACACTATCGGCATCAATGGCTTGAGCCTTGGGGTGCGTTTTCTTCAGCTCAGCCACGCGCTTTTCAGCCATGGCTAATATTTCAGCTCTATCACCAAAAACCATGGTGCCTGTGGGGCAAGAAAGAACGCAAGCAGGCTTACGGCCGCCTTCAATTCTATCTAAACACATGGTACACTTGGTAACTTTGCTGGTTTTAGGGTCTTGGCGTGGAATGTTATAAGGACAAACAGAAACAGCCGTTTCAAAGTCCATGTTTTGCGAAGTGGCCGGATTAAAGATAACGGCGCCGGTAGCTTCGTTTACAACAATTTCATCGCCAGAGGCAGCCGCTTGGCAAGGAGGCTCTGTGCAGTGACGGCACATATCACTGAAGAAATACCAATAAGGTTTTCCTTCAGCTTTTCCCTCGGAAAAACGCACTACCTTATAGGTTTGTGCGGAAAAGTCCGGTGGATTTTGATAGGTACCGGTTTGCTTTGTGGGAACAGCAGGGAGCTGATTCCACTGTTTACAAGCAACCTGACAACCACGGCAAGCCGTGCAGAGGGACGTATCGACTAATATGGATTTACCTTCAGACATGCGTCACCTCCTATGCCTTTTTGATGTTGACCATGAAGGCCTTGTATTCAGGTGTTCCGGCATTACCATCGCCCACAAAGGGGGTAAGTAAGTTGGCGGTGTCACCATTATCTTTGGGGAAAAGCCAACCGTAGTTGAAGGTCATGCCCACTTGATGTGTCATTTTACCGTCAACTTTCAGCGGCTGCATGCGTGTGGTTACCATGGCAACAGCGTCTACCTCGCCGCGGCAAGAAGATACTTTTACCTTGTCACCATTGGCAATGCCGCTTTCTTTGGCAAGCTCATGGCTCATTTCCACATAGGCTTGCGGCATGGCTTCCACCAACCAGCTTTGCCAACGAGTAAGGGCACCGGAGCACCAGTGCTCGGTACAAGAGTATGTTGTCATTACCACAGGGTAGGCAGGATCAGCCGGAGCTATCTTGTCTAAAGGCCCATTGAAAATGGTAATGATGGGGCTATTGTACTGAGGAGACATGATGTTCTTTTTCAGCGGGCTTTCCAAAGGCTCATAGTGCTCAGGGAAAGGCCCATCGCCAAGGCCGGGGCCAAAGAGCGAACCCACACCGTCAGGCTTCATGATAAAGGGCAATTTGCCGCCCTTATCACCCATGGGAGGCCATGGGCCATCGGGCACGTCGCCTACCCATTTGCCGTCTTTCCAAGCAAGGAGAGGACGGGCAGGGTTGTACGGATTACCTTGTTTGTCCACAGATGCGCGGTTGTATACGATTCTGCGGTTCACAGGCCATGCGTAAGACCAGTTGGGGTAGAGACCAAGGCCTGTGGGGTCTTCCTTACCGCGGCGATCCATGAGGTTGGTACCGTCGGCAGCAAAAGATCCACAGCAGAGCCAGTTACCACCGGAGGTGGCACCGTCGGCTTGTAAAAGACCAAAGCCAGGTACTGGTTGCCCTTTTTTGAAGGCTGTACCGTTGACTGTGGTGTCTTTTTCAAACTCACCGTTAATGCGGCGCGCTACTTTTACCATATCAAACTCACCCTTGCCGTCGCCATAGTCATAGCGCAAGTTTAAGATGGGCTCAGGGAAAGCACCGCCTTCTTTAGCATAGAGTTCTTTGATTTTATCCATAACGCGTAAGGCTATGGCGCCGGTGCTGAGGCAATCCTCAGGGGCTTCGGCAGCTTTGTGTAGCCATTGCATCCAGCGGCCAGAGTTGGCCTGACTGCCTTGCTTTTCCGTATTGGAGGTGGCAGGCAAGAGGAAGCACTCGGTCTTGATTTTTTTAGGATCCATACCGGGGCCTTTCCAGAAGGAAGCGGACTCGTTATCGAAGATGTTAACATGCACGAGCCAGTCAAGCTTGGTCATGGCTTGGCGTACTTTGTTGGCATTGGGCAAGGAGCCGCAAGGGTTTTGCGCAATACAGAAGTAGCCTTTGATGTCGCCATTATACATGGCGTCAATCATGTGCAAGATATCGCGATTGGCACCGTCATCTACCTTGGGTAGCCATTGATAGCCAAACTCATTTTTCTCGGTGGCGGCATCACCGTACCAAGTTTTGAGAAGGCTTACCACGTATTTAGGCGTATTTCCCCACCAGTTGGCCGACATGGGATCATGGGTCACAGGAGTTGCGCCCTTCATGTAGGCTTCAAGGCTGGTGCGACCAGAGCGAGGCACTGGTAAATAGCCTGGGAGGTAATGGTATAAAATGGCGTGGTCGGTGGAGCCTTGTACATTGGGTTCACCGCGTAAGGCGTTGACGCCACCGCCGCAAATACCAATGTTACCAAGCAGAAGTTGCATGATGGCAAGGGCACGGATTCTTTGCACGCCAATGGTGCTTTGGGTTTGTCCAAGAGCATACATAACGGTACCTGCACGGTCTTTTACACCGGTGGAGGCTACAGTTTCGTACACTTTTAGCAAATCTTCCTTGGGAGTACCAGTGATGGAGCTCACTGTATCCACATCGTAGCGGTCAAAATGCTTTTTAAGCAAGTTGAATACGCAACGAGGGTTTTTCAAGGTCATGTCGCGCTTAGGCATGCCTTTTTCGTCTTTTTCAAACACCCATGTGGACTTATCGTACTTACGGGTTTTAGCGTCATAGCCGGAGAAAAGTCCGTCTTTGAAATCAAAACCTTCCGCTACGATGAAGGAAGCATTGGTATATTCATTTATATATTCGGCAAAGTATTTGTTATTGTCGAGTATATACTTAATATTACCGCCAATGAAGGCTGCGTCGGTACCAGGGCGCAAGCAAGCATAAATATCTGCTTGAGCGGAAGTACGCGTAAAGCGGGGGTCCACGTGAATAATCTTGGCACCACGAGCTTTAGCCTTCAAAACCCATTTAAAGGAAATGGGGTGGTTTTCGGCAGCATTACTGCCTTGAATTAATATTACATCACTGTGTTGAATATCAATCCAGTGATTGGTCATACAGCCACGTCCGAACGACTCTGCCAGAGCCGGTACAGTGGGGCCGTGTCAGACCCGTGCCTGGTGATCTATATAGGTAAGACCCAGGCCTCTCGCAAACTGAGCTGTAGCCCAGCATTCTTCACTTAATACATTGGAACTGCCCATGAGCGAGATGGTTTCACAGCGGTTCACTACTTGGCCTTTGGCATTTTTGGTTTCAAAAGACTTGTCGCGCTCAGCTTTAATAAGCTTTGCTATGCGATCGATGGCAAAGTCCCAGTCTTTTTCTACCCATGTATCACTACCAGGGGCACGGTATTGTACCTTGGTTAAGCGATGTTCATTGACAGCAGTTGTTTGCAATATGCCGGCGCCCTTAGCGCAAAGGGAGCCTTCATTGATGGGGTGCTCTGGGTCACCTTCTATATTGATAATTTTGCCGCTTTTTGCATCGGTGCTGCAGATAAGACCGCAACCTACAGAGCAATAGCAACAAATGGAAGTAGATTGTTTAGCGGATTTGACAGCGTCCATGCGCTTCATATCCATAGCAAAAGCGTTAGCCTGAGAAATATCCATGCCAAGCCCGCCGAGAGCAAAACCCACGCCGAGACAGCAAGACATTTTTAGGAAGGCACGTCTTTTCATATGACCTCCGTTGTTGGTGAATAAAAATATGATTCCTCGAACATATAAACGCCATTAAGTTACGCCTAATTTTATATATAGGCAATTCTTTTGTTGTAAAAAAATAAGTGGTTTAGAGATAAAAAGAACAAGTTTTTTACTAAGAATTTAATAGCCTGAAATTTCAGACATTACTTTTTGGTGAAAATATAAATTTGCTTGCTAAGAAAGAAGTGAACCTCTCCTTGATAAGAAAAAACCGGAAAAAATAAAAAAATGCTTGATTTTGATTTTCATATTCTATATCAAAAACAAAGCGCGCAGATACATTACCTCTAATCATGAAAAGGAAAATACATGAAAGCACTTATTGTATATGGTTCCACCACAGGAAATACGGAATTTGTAGCTAAAGCTTGTGAAAAACTTCTTGCCGATGCTGGCCATGAAGTTAGCGTAGAAGATGCTGGTAAAGTTTCGGCTGATGGCCTTTGTGCCCCTTATGACCTGGTGCTTTTTGGTTGCTCCACTTGGGGCGATGAGGAAATAGAATTACAAGATGACTTTATTGACTTGTTTGATAATTTTGATGCCATTGGTGCCAGTGGCAAAAAAACAGGTGTATTTGGAACTGGCGACAGCTCCTATACCTATTTTTGCGGCGCCGTGGATGCCATTGAAGAGAAACTTAACGCTTTAGGCGCTTCTGTGTTGGATACCCTTAAAATTGACGGTGACCCACAAAGTGAAAAAGGTTCCATTGAAGACTTCGTGCAAACAGTACTCAAAAACTGCTAACACTTAAGCGCTATATTCCTCTCAATAAAAGCCTTCCTCATACTGTGAACTCCTTCACGCAGATGAGGAAGGCCTTCGTTTACTATGGCGCTACTTTTTCACAAAACAAGGCTTTTGCACAATTTTTAAAATTGTTTTAGCACACAGAAAAAGTATATTTTAATAGCAAAAATTGTAATAAAATTGCCAGAAATATATGTATAACATACATTTTGGCAATTTTATTAAACTTTTTAAGCTAGAAATCCTATTTTTACTGACGCTTAAGCACTTTTTCAGTGTCGACTATTTATTGCCTTTTTGTAGCCAATATTGAATGGTATTGAAAAGAATTTCCGGCACTATGGGCTTGGTGATGTGATCATTCATGCCATGGGCAAGGCTTATTTCTTTATCTCCAGTCATGGCATGGGCAGACATGGCAACAATGGGAATATGCTTAAAAGAATCCTGTAGGCGGATTTTTTTGCTGGCGGTAAGCCCATCCATAATAGGCATTTGGATGTCCATAAGGATAAGGTCATAAGACTGTAGTTGTAGCATGTCCAAAGCTTGTTGCCCATGCTCTGCAATATCTAAAGTATAGCCAACACTTTTTAAAAGTTCTTCGGCAATGAGTTGATTAATCTCATTGTCTTCCACCAGTAAAAGGTGCCCTTCACCTGAAATTTCTTGTGTGTGTTTAACCTCATGGCATTTTTGCTTTGCATCATGTATGCAGAGCTCAAAGGTGGCAGTAAAGTAAAAAGTAGCTCCCTGACCTTCCACACTTTCAACCCACATATCACCTTGCATCATCTGCGCAAGGTTTCGGGAAATAACCAAACCAAGGCCAGTGCCGCCGTATTTACGGGTGATGGAAGAGTCTGCTTGAGAAAAAGCTGAAAATAATTTTTTGGTCTGTTTTTCGTTTAAGCCAATACCTGTATCTGCCACAGAAAAAAGATACTGCGCATGCGTGTCTGTACGTTTTTGCAATGTTATGGCCACTTCAATACTTCCCTTGTGTGTAAATTTAATGGCATTATTCACAAGGTTAAAAAGAATTTGTTTAAGGCGTAAGGAGTCTCCCAAAAAGCATTCTGTATCGTTGGGGTAGTTAGGTAAGAAAAAGTGTAAGCCTTTCTCGAGTATGGGTTGTGCATACAGGTCTTTCACTTCATTGAAGATTTGCCTCATGGTAAAGGGCGTTGCTTCAATTTCCAACTTACCGGCTTCAATTTTTGAAAAATCAAGAATGTCGTTGATAATACGTAAGAGATTATTGGCAGAGTAGAGTGTCTTATGAACATAATCCTTTTGTACAGACTCAAGCTCGGTGGCATTAAGTAAATTTAATAAACCCAAAATACCATTCATGGGAGTGCGAATTTCATGGCTCATATTGGCGAGAAATTCACTTTTTGCTTGTGTGCTTTGCTCTGCCACATCCTTGGCTTGGCGTAAATCTTCTTGTACAGCTTCAATTTCATGCAGCATGGTCTTAAATTCACGTAAATCGCGTAAATAAGCCACAGCTATTTGTTCTCCGCGAAAAATAGAACTGATAAGCGTTACTTCAGTGGGGAGGAGAGTGCCTTCCATGTCTTGGTGCATCCATTCAAAACGTAAATAGCCTTGCTTGAAACTGGCATCAATAACTTCACGCACTTTTACGGATGAAGGAATAGCATCATACTGTAAAGAGGGTGAAATGTTTTTATAGCTGGCTAAGAGTTCTTCTTTGCTTTGTGCTTTAAAAAGAGCCACTGCTTCAGCATTGCAGTCAAAGAGCTCATATTTATTATTCCAAAAAGTAACGGCAAGAGGCATGGTATTTAGTATGACTTGGCGTATTTCCGTGGCGTCGTAAGCTTCTCTTTGACTAGCTTTAAGCTCACGTAAATCCTTGGTATAGCCCACCACTATATCCTCACCGCGAAAGTTTTTGCGAATGAGGGTTATTTCGCAGGGAATGGGCTCCCCATTAAGTTTTTGA
Source organism: uncultured Desulfovibrionaceae bacterium (assembly GCA_964371225.1). Taxonomy (GTDB): domain Bacteria; phylum Desulfobacterota; class Desulfovibrionia; order Desulfovibrionales; family Desulfovibrionaceae; genus CAYJAD01. The sequence goes on along the minus strand of CAYJNA010000037.1, from coordinate 13,544 downwards.
TGCTGCCACTCAAATACACACATACCTGTGTCAAAGGCTTCTAGTATATTTGCTTGCGCTTTTTCCTTGGAGGCTTGTCCATCAGGCTGAAATTCCGGAGAAAGGTCATAAAATCTTTCAAGGTATTCTTCAGGAGTATTTAAATCAAAAAGCACTGTAGAGGCGTGATTGGTTGCAATGTTTTCTAAATCCTTATTCCAAATATTAGCTACCAGCGATATGGTATCTAGCATAATTTGTAAGTATTCTGTGGCATCTGCTGCTTTTTTCTCACTGGCTTTGAGCTCTCGTAAGTCTTTGGTATAGCCCACCACAATATCCTGCCCTCGAAAACTCTTACGAATGAGGGTTATTTCGCAAGGCACAGGATCACCATTAAGTTTTTGGTGTAACCATTCAAATGTACACTTGCCTGTGTCAAAGGCTTCGAGAATCTTAGCGTGAGCTTTTACCTTGGAGACTTGCCCGTCTGGCTGCAACTCTGGAGACAAGGCATAAAATTTTTCAAGATATTCCTCAGGGCCGTTTAAATCAAAAAGCTGTGCTGCGGCATGATTGGTCGCAACATTCTCTAAATCTCTGTTCCAAATATTGGCTACCAAGGATATGGTGTCCAACATAATTTGCAGATATTCCGCTGCTTCTGCTGCTTTTTGTTCACTGGCTTTAAGTTCGCGTAAATCTTGCGTATAGCCAAGCACCATATCTTCATGGCCAAAATGAACGAGTTTAAAAGCAATATGTACCGGAATGTATGTGCCAAGACGATCTTGGTATGTCCATTCAAGTTGAGCGGAGCCGGTTACAAAAGCACGCATAACAGCTTGATATTGCTTTTGAAGGGCTACTTGTTCTTCTTCTGCTGTGTATGCATTGTAAAAAGAGCTGTTGCGTAAAAATTCCTTTTTGGAAGGGGCTTTGAGCCATTGGAGCATCACGCTATTGCAATCTTCCATTTCTCCATTGCCATTCCAAAAGGTAAGGCCGTTGGGACTAGCCTCCATCATGGCTTTAGCTCTTTTATTGGCAGAAAGCTTTTCTTCCAGAGAGAGCAATAAGTTTTTAGCTTCAGTTATATGTACAACCAGCAATGGCTCACCTTCGTACTCTATACGCTTTAAGTAGTATTCCACAGGTTTTTCTGTACCATCAGGTAAGAGGTGTACCCACATGAAATTGTGTATACCTTTGGCAAAACCACGTCGTAAGTGCGCTTTTCTACTGGTAATGGAGTTGGAACCATCTGGCTGTCTCTCTGGAGAGAATGAATCTATTTTTTCAATAAACTCTTGAGCACTGGCGCATTGGAAAAGGCTTAAGCTACTTTCAGAGGCGTAAAGCAATTCACCGCGCATAGACCAACATGAAATAGGTAAATCAATACCACGCAGTATATGATATAAAAAACTGTCAGAGTCTACTTGCTTTATTTTTATCATGAAATTGCCTCAAAATATTTTACGTAGCTAATTTTCTTTTATGCTGAAAGTATAAAACATATCATCTCTTATAATGTACATGGTTGCACGAAACTTCATGTTTCTTGTCCATGGTTCTTAAGAGTAAACTTCAGTGAGAGTTGGGTGCATCTTTCTACTGTGGGTAATGTTTTTTGTAAAGACCTTCCACTGTAAAGTGTGGAGTTCTATTTCACATGCCTTGGTTCAAGAAAATTTTCTAGAAGCTGAAGTCTGTATGTTGTTAATGAGCACTTACTTTAAAACTATATATACACACAATAGTGCTAAAGACAAGAGATAAAAGATGATATGATAAAAAATGATTACAAATAACTGTGGTGGAATACTGCGCAAAAATAAATACAAATTGCATGGGGAAATTATAGAGGGCTATTATTCTTTGGGGCAGTCCTTTCCAGAAAGAGGCATTGCGACAAGAATATATCGCTGTGTGGAAAATTTTGACGTTATGAAGCTAATAAAAAATAAAGAATTTTTGAAGTAAGCGTGGTTTTTGAAAATACGGGAAAATGTGTTTTCAGCATGAATCACAGAGTAATCTTGAAAAGCATCATACTGCGCAGGAAAGGGAAAAATTTATAGCCCAAAAAAGTAATAAACTTTGCCAGAAATGAAAGTATGAACTACGTTTTCTGGCAAAATTTATTAAGCTTTTTAAGTTATAAATTCTATTTTTACTGATATTTAAGTAGTTTTTCAGTGTCGACTACTTACAGCAAGTGGCGCTGGCATTAAAGAATGCAGCCTTACCAGCTTTACATACGGGGCAAGAGTCACATTCACCTTCATGGGTGTAACCGCAGACTTTACAGAGGTAGTAGTCAACATCGGCATAGTCAGCTGGGTTAGCAAGAGCTTTCTTATAAAGATTAGCGTGAACTTCTTCTACCGCATTTACCTGAGCTAAATGCTTTGCAATGGCAGTTTCGCCTTCAGCTTCTGCATCGGCAATCATGTCAGGGTACATTTTAGTAAATTCGTAGCTTTCACCTTCAATGGCAGCCTTAAGGTTGTCTTCGGTGCTACCAACATGACCAGCTAAACGAAAGTGAGCATGGGCGTGAATGGTTTCAGCAGCAGCAGCAGCACGGAAAAGTTTAGCAACGGCAGGAAGGCCTTCTTTGTCTGCAGCGTCGGCAAAAGCAAGGTATTTACGGTTAGCTTGGGATTCACCTGCAAAAGCAGCCATTAAATTATCATGAGTCTTAGACATTATTTTTCTCCTAATTGTTTTTCTTAACGAGAAAGATTACTAATTAGATTTTGCCTCCCTGTCAACAAAAAATTACATTATTTTTTTTGTTGAAGCGAAAATGCATGAAAAAAGGCGTCATCGAAAGACACTTCCGATGACGCCTTAATGAAAAAAAGTTATGCTTTGTGACTGTTAAGAGCTACAATAAGGGTGTTGAGTTTTTGTGTTTCATCCATGATGGTATATGTAATGTTTGAAGATATATCCATGCCGTGGGCGGTGTTGGTAATATTTTCTTCCAAAGAAGCAAGTGCGCTGTTAATGGCGTCGGTTTGCGTGGTCAAATTATTAACCATATGAGCTATGGAGCGCACTTTCACCGCATTTTCTTCGGTAAGATGCACAATGTTTTGCAAAGCGCCGCTAGAATCTTGTGCAAGGTTTGTGGCATTTTGTATAGCTTTATGCGTATCTTCCATGATGACATCACTTTCTGTGGAGGCATCTTGCACCTTGGTAATGGCATTGGCCACTTCACCTGTGGCGTACATGGTTTTTTCTGCCAATTTGCGCACTTCATCTGCCACCACGGCAAAGCCGCGCCCAGCCTCTCCGGCGCGCGCAGCTTCAATGGCAGCATTGAGGGCTAAAAGGTTGGTTTGGTCGGCAATGTCTGTAATAGTATTTACAATGGCGCTAATGCCTTGTGTTTGCGTTTGTAGCCCTTGCATGGTGAGACGCATTTTTTCTGCCATATCGCGTACGGTATGATTGGCGTCCATAACGGCAGTTACCTTTTGTGCGCCCATTTGGGCAATAGTACGTGCTTCATCTTCTTGCACCATGGCGTTTTCCGTGCTTTCTAAGATGTCCTTAAAGGTATAGACCATGGTACTAACGGCAGTAGTGGCTTCTTGCATGCGCGCGCTTTGTATATGCGTGCTGGAAAGCACTTTGCTATTTTCCTGACTTAACTCACCTACAGCGCTTTGTAATGTGCTGGATATATTGGCTGCTTGCGCGGCGCTTTCTTGTGTGGCGTGTAAAAGCTCAGAAGTTTTTTTCTGCTGCGCATCACTATATTCTCGCGCTTTTTGAGCAATGGTCATTTGCTCTAGCATTTGCTGACCTTGCTCTTCGGCCTGTTCAATTTTTTGTTTTAAAGAAGCCACCATATCACGTAACGCGTCGGCAAGTACGCCAATTTCATCTTGTCTTTGTATATGCAGCTCTTTATCTAAAATGCCGTGAGACACTTCATTGGCAAAATGTGCCAATTGACGTAAGGGGCGCACTATGCCGCGCACAAAATACATGCCTATAAGCATGCCGATGAGGGTTAAAACCACGGATAAGCCTATGCCATAATAGGTAGCTTCGCGTACACTTTGCGTGTTTTCACTGTGGCTGGCTTCATTGATAAGATACCAATTAAGCATTGGAATTTTATTACTAATAGAGTAAAAGGTATCTCCTGCTCTTTCTAAGCTGTGTTGACTGCTGTTCTTACTAGCAATGGTATGCCAAAGCTTTTTATAATTGGGATACACTTCTTCTATATGCTTATTAACATAGGAAGTATTTTCGTGCAGGCGGATAAAACCTTTTTCGTCCACCAAGAAGGTAAGCCCTTCTTTACCAATTTTCATTTGTCCAAGCTGTTGCGCAAAGTTTTCCAAATCTAAGGAGGAAGAAGCAAGGCCGGCAAATTTTCCATCCACAGTAACACGGCGATTAATAAAGGCTTTGGTACCCCATTTGGGATCGCCTACATACACAACAATATTCATATCCATATTGCTGTTTTTAAAGTTGTAAAACCATGCATCCTTATCTGTGATGGAATAGGAATAATCTCTTCTTCCTTCTATATAGTCCGTATACTGTTTTGTGGCATCAGAAACAAAGTTAGCCCCAAGCATACCATAGCTTTGAATAAAGGACGTTAAAATTCCATAGATGGAATCTAGTTCATCATTAGATTCGCCTGTTCTGACCCAATTTTGTAATTGCTGGTTATTGGCCATAAGGCTAATGGCACGGCTGGGTTCCATAATTTTTTTATCAATGGCTGATAAAATTTCTTGCGCCATGGTGGGGAGGCGTTCCTGTATAAGCTGCTGCGTTATGGTACGCTGGAAGAAAAAACTATTGAGTAATATGACAGCGCTTACTACCACAAAAAGTAGTGAAATTATTAGAATATTAATTCTTTTTTCTAAAGAGAACATGTGAACTCCCAAAGCCTAATTTTTTGTTGCATATGAAAAATGTATAAAAATACAAAAATTGTGTGAAAAATATGAGCATGTCTCTTTACTATATAAACATATCAAAACCTTTTATAACCTTACACTTAAGCGTATGGGCATCATAGGAAAGTATTTCTATCTCTGCCCCTTGATAACGAAAAATAGAGCCATTTTCCATATTGTGGGTGAGCCGCTGCTCGTTTTCCCCTTCAGTATATTTAAAACTGATTAAATTTTTATGCGAAGTGGCATAGGCCAAGCTACGAAGTTCTTTGTCGCCATCTCTTTCTTTCAAGCGCATGTTTTTCTTGATGTGAAAGCCGCTTTTAAAGGTGCGCATCATGGGTTCTTCTTCTACAGAGATGGTGAGCTCGTTATTGGCTTTGTAATACACAAGGTCTGTGACGTCATAATCGTTGGTTTTGGCTTTGTCACCTTTAATGGATTTGGGTTCGAAGAAAATTCTTTTCTCATCTTCTCCTGTTTTGACATAAATGCCCTTAGGAATGAAAACGGAAACAAATATGCCGCGTTCCATATTTAGAGGGCGCGGTATTTCTAACACATCAGACACCATTTCTTTTTGATAATGAATGATGGTGTCTCCTTTTAACACATCTTTGATGACACCCACATCACTATAGGTAAATACTTTTTCTTGCTCGGAATAATTATAAGGAGAACGCGGGCCGCCGCATGCGCTGAGGAGCCCTGTAAATGTTACTAGTACTAAGAATATAACTATATGTTTTATCATTCAAAACCTCCCCACAAAATGAATAGGTGAAATGTTCCTAAATACCTAAGCATGTATTTACAAGAAAAGCAATGTTCTAGAGCCCCATTTTATCAGAGAAAAAGTATGTTTGGTATAAATATATAAAAGTGTAAACTTTTAATTTACACAAGCTGGCTAGGCTTTTAAATTCTGAACACGAAAAAATCTTGTGGTTTTAACGTGCTTAAATATAGATGAATTCATACTTTTTATCCGGTAAAATAATTTTTACCACACATTGACAATGACGTTCAAATTTAATAAAAACGGTACTCGTCTAGGAGAGGTAATTTGTCAGGTGCAGAAATTTGTACGTAACACAAGGAATATGCAGGCAAATAAGTTAGTTTTGGTTAGAAACACATAAAGGAATGGAAGAATGAAAAAAATTGCAACACTAGTGCTCACTGTAGGTATGCTTTTAGGTGTAAGTTCAGGAGCATCCGCCGTAGATTTCAAAGCAAAAGGTGAATGGATTTACGGTTTTGGTGCGGCTGACACCATGTTTTACGGACAAAATGGTTCAGATACCTTTCAAGCTGCACAGCGCTTGCGTTTGCAAATTGATGCTATAGCCTCTGAGTCTCTTTCTGGTACTGTGTTCTTTGAAATAGGCGATACCTACTGGGGCAATGGTTCTTCCGGTGGTGCATTGGGTACTGATGGTACTATTGTGGAAGTAAAGCATGCCTATATTGACTGGTTTGTACCACAAACCACATTAAGCTTCCGCATGGGTCTTCAATGGGGACAAAATCCTGAAGCTGCTGGTGGCCCAGCTGTACTTGGTTCTGACATTGCTGGTATTGTAGCCAACTATAAAATTAATGATATGGTGGGCATTACAGCTGCTTGGATGCGCCCCTATAATGATAATTACACCAATTCCTCCTCCATGGGGGATTCTTCCAATTACTTAGATAATATGGATTTGTTCATGCTTTCCGTGCCTGTAAGAGGCGAGGGCTGGACAGCAACTCCTTGGGCCATGTACGGCGCCATTGGTAAGCATGTATTTGGCGAATCTACTGACTTAACAGGCAATGGCGTTAAAGACACTGCGTATGGCTCTACTAAATACTTGCTCAGACAAGGTATTTTCCCCATCATGGGTGCAAATGTGCCTATGAATAGCGAGTCTGCCTATCAAGACGCTTTCTGGGTGGGCTTGCCTGTGACCTTTAATCATGATGCCTTTAAATTTGAATTTGATTTCAACTACGGCGCTACCTCTTATGGCGGTACGTATGATTTAGCGGCACAAGCCGGCACTGGCGCACAAGATGTGCGTGTAGATAACCAACGCTCTGGCTGGGTTGTTAAGGCTTTGGCTGAATACAAAATGGACTGGGGTACTCCCGGTATCATGTTCTGGTATGGTTCCGGTGATGATGGCGACATGAAGAACGGCTCTGAAAGATTGCCAAACATTGCACCTGACGCTTGGTTCACTTCTTTCGTCTCTGACGCTTCTTGGAGTATTGCCGACAATCCTAATTGGGCTAACCCTGGCTATGACTTAAACCTCGACTTCTCCGGTACTTGGGGGGTGGCTTTAAGCTTGAGCAATGTTTCCTTCATGGAAAAATTATCTCACACCTTTAAAGTGGCCTATTGGGGCGGTACCAACGATTCTAAAAATGCTAAATACCTTAGCTCTACACGTGCTTTGTCCGGCGGTGACTTTTACCTCACAGATAATGATTATGTTGTAGAATTTAACCTTGATTCTACCTATAAAATTTATGAAAACCTCACTGCTACCTTGCAGCTGGGTTATATCATCAATGGCTTAGATGAAGAAACTTGGAACCACACCAATAGCTCCTCTTGGGAAAAGCGCGACGCTTATAAAGCTGCTCTTATCTTTAAGTACAAATTCTAAAAGAGCGGCTCACGTCATGTGTTTATCATGACGTACCCTTTTTTCATGTAATTCCTTCTCTGAGCTTCTGTACTGTATCGTACAGAAGCTCATTTTTTTTTATGTAAAAAAATTGACATAATACTATAAGCGTAGATAAACAGGGTTCACTATGAATACAGCACAACAAAATCAGGTAGATTTTTCCAATAGACATATTCGTCAAGCAGCACGTTTATCCTTTGTTTTTGTGGGTATTGGCATGGCTGTGTGGGGGGCGCTTATTCCTTTCATCAAGGCGAATTTACAAATCGATGAAGCCATATTGGGCTTGCTGCTTCTCTGTGTAGGCTTAGGGGGCTTGGTGGCCATGCCCTTTGCCGGCGCCATGGCATCGCGTTTTGGATGCAAGCGCACCTTACAAGTGGTTATTCCTCTGGAATTTGTGGCCATGGTAGGCATAACTTTTGTGGAAAATATATGGCTAGCAGCGCTGGCCAGTTTGATAAAGGGTATAGCGGTGGGTATTGCCGATGTGGTTATTAATATTCAGGCTGTATTCATAGAAAAAGGCTGTGAACGTAAATTACTGTCCAATATGCATGCCATGTTTAGCGTCGGTAGCATTATGGGTGCCTTGGGCATGGTGGCCTTGCTCAGCGCGGGCTTTTCCCCTTCTTTAGCGGTGTTTTTGCTGGCTGGTACTGTCTGCGCCGCCATAGGGTTTTATTGCCGCCGTTATTTTCTGCCTTATGGCAGTGAAGAAGGTAGCGAAGAAGGCGGTCATGCTATAACTTTGCCTCAAGGTATAGTCATTGTCATTGGATTTTTATGTTTTTTACTCTATATGAATGAAGGTGTCTTGTTGGACTGGGCGGCATTGTTTTTAGTGGAGGAGCATAATACACCCATAGCGCAAGCCACACTGGCTTTTGCCATATTTTCTGCGGCCATGGTGGCAGGGCGTTTGGTGGGAGATAGGCTGGTACAAGAACTTGGTGCCAAAACGGTACTTATGGCGGGGGGGCTTTTAGCTGCCATGGGGCATGGTATTGTTTTGTATGCGCCCAGCGCATGGCTTTCTTTTGCTGGCTTTGCCTTGGTGGGGCTTGGCTCTGCCAATCTTATCCCGCAGTTGTTTTCTTTTTCGGCTAAGCAAAAAGCCATGCCAACACATATGGCCATAGCCGCCATAACCATGATGGGCTTTTTAGGCGTACTTGTGGGGCCTGCCATGATGGGTTTTGTGGCAGAAGCCTTTAGCCTGCCCACCGTATTTGGCCTTATGTCTTTTTTCTTGTGTGTGGTGGCTGCTGCTACGCCATTTCTTATTAAAGCCTTGAAATAAAACATGGTAGCGTTTTTTCATGGCCATTGTGCAGGTTCTTTTATTTAGTCGACACTGAAAAACTACTTAACTATTAGTAAAAATAGAATTTATAGCTTAAAAAGCTTAATAAGTTTTGCCGGAAATAAACGTATGAAAATACGTGCTCTGGCAAAATTTAGACATATGAAATGCTTTTTTCAGCTGTCGACTACACAAGACATGCCTCTGGCATGGCTTGCCGCCACGTAAAATAAGCCGTCACTTGCTTACGGCGTCCCCGAAAGGGGTATTTGGAGTGAGCGTGCCTTTCTTAAAAACCAGTGGAAACACGTTTTTAAGCATCGATTATTTAGGATAATAGATAAGCATGCTTAAAGAAGCGTCTTCTTGTCCTATATTCTTATAGGCGTGAGGGACATCGGCCAAAAAGCGCATAGAATCACCTTCGTGTAAGTTGTATATCTTATCCTGCACTTGCACAGCCACACTGCCTGCAAAAACAGTAATGTATTCTTCCGTTCCTATAAGGTGAGCTTTGGCTTGAAGCTCTCCGCCTACCAAGATAACAATGCGATACATTTCAAATGCATGTTTCTCATCAAAGCAAAATATGGGATAGTTAAGGTACTTGCCTTGTGCAGCAAGAATGGGCGTGGTGCTTTCGGCGCGAATCACTGTGGTAATGTCGTTTTTTTGCTCTACCAGTGAAGTAAATGCTACCTTATAGCCATTGGCAATTTTCCACAGCACAGAGACGGTGGGGTTGGCGTCTCCCTTTTCTATTTGAGCCAGCATACTGCGTGAAACACCAGTGACTTGCGCTGCCATGTCTAAAGTAAGCTTTTTTTGTTCTCTCACAGATTTAATATTGTGTGCCACAGCATGATTGATATTCACGTAAATCTCCTTACGACACTTGACAATATATTGTACTATTAGTACATTATGTCATTATAGTGGATGATTAGTGCATTCAAGCATAAGATTTTTACGGAGGCAACAAAAATGTTTAGCTGGTTAAGTTTTTTAACATATGCGTCGGTGACAGCCATAACCCCTGGGCCAAATAATATTATGTCCATGTCCAATGCGGGAAGAGTGGGTTTTACAAGGGCATTACCTTTTAATTTAGGTGTATGGGTGGCATTTTCCATAGTCATGGTGTTATGCGCTGTTTTTTGTAATGTGCTGGCCATATATATACCTAAGATTCAAATGCCCATGCTTGTGGTAGGAGCATCTTATATTCTTTACCTTGCCTATATCACATGGAAAAGTGATGGGCAAATTCATGAAAAAAAAGGTAATGCAAGCTTTATGACGGGTTTTCTTTTGCAATTTATTAACCCCAAAATCTATGTATACGGCATTGTTTCCATGCAGGTATATATTTTACCTTTTCATAAAGATAATCCTGTATTGCTGGTGAGCTTTGCTTTGCTTTTAGCCTTTATAGGTTTTGCGTGTACAGTGCTGTGGTCTGGTTTTGGTTCTTTGTTTACAAAAATATTTTCAAAGCATGCAAAAATAACCAATGCCATCATGGCCTTGCTTCTTGTATATTGCGCCGTAAGTTTTTTCTTATAAAAAAGGATTCTGGCCATTGTTTTTGAGTCTTAAAAAGTTATGCTAAAACTACAAAGGAATAGAGCCCTGCGCATGTGTGCAGGGCTCTATTTTTATAGGGTGCTATGCTATGCCATACTATAGCGTTGCTGAGGTGTTTTTGGCGTATTATCATACATATAGCGTTGCTTATAGCGTGCGAAATAGTACAGAGATAGGAAGCATGCTATGCATTCGGCAATGGGAACAGCCAACCACACGCCTGTGAGCCCAATGAGCTCTGGTAATACTAGAATAGATACGGTTATAAAGAAAAAGGTGCGTAGAAAAGAGATAAAGGCGGATACTTTGCCATTGGAGTAAGCGGTAAACAAACCCGAAGCAAAAATATTAATGCCTGAGAAAAGAAAGCCCAGTGAGAAGAGGTAAAATCCGTCCACAGTAATGGCATACGCTTGTGATGTGCTAGGTAAGAAGAGGGCGGCTAAACTTTCATTAATGAGAAAGGCTGTAGCTACCAAGAGTATTGATGCAATGCCTATGAATTGTATGCATATGGTAAAAAGTTTGCGCAATTTGGATCTATTTATTTCTCCATAATAAAAGCTGATAACGGGGGCTATGCCCATGGAAAAGCCCATAAAGATGGCATTGATGATGATTTGCGCATAAAGTACCACAGTGATAGCGGCAATGCCATCATTCCCAGCCATGCGTAACATGGTAATATTAAATAAATAGGTGGTAACGCCTGTGGCCAAATGTGTCACCATTTCTGAAGAACCGTTACCGCAAGCAGTAAAAAGTGTTTGTAATTGCACTTTGAAGCGAACAAAGTGCAAAGCTGATTGTGCCTTTTTATTGAAGAAAAAATAGAGTCCAATACATGTAGGTACAAGCCACCCAAGCCCTGTGGCCAGCGCTACCCCCTGCATACCCATGTTGCAGTAGACAATAAATACATAGTCCAAAACAAGGTTGGTAAGGCCGCCTAATACCAATGCGATAAAGGCCACTTGAGGGCGTCCGGCGGCAATCATGGCATGCTCGAAAATAGATTGCAAGATGGCACATGGAGCAAAAAGCGAAAGTATTACTAGGTAATCGTAACAATAGGTATAGGTTTGTGCATTGGCTCCTAAGGCATAAATGATTTCTTCCAAAAAAACTTGTGTCACAAGAGCAATAATAAGCCCCAGCGTTACGCCCGCTGCACAAAAAAAGCTAAATTTTTCTTTAGCGTCCTGCGCCTTTCCTTCTCCTAATAGCCTTGCACATATGGCATTGCCGCCGGTGCCTAGCATGGTACCTATGGCTATAAAAAGGGTCATTATAGGTACAATGATGTTTATGGCAGAGAGCGCATGCGCGTCTATGAGGTTCGCCACAAAAATACCGTCTACCATGATATACAGAGATAAAAAAATCATCATGCATATGCTAGGAAAAGTAAACATAAGAACATTTTTAAAAGTAATGCTTTTAATCATAAAGAACTCCTTGCACGCTCTAGGCTTTCTTTACTGCCTTATAAATGCGTGCTAGAGATAGTATAAAGTATCACGTAACGAGAGAGTCAAGGCAAAAGGTGTTAGCATGGAAAAATATTTATCCATTGGTGAAGTGGTAAAGATGAAAGGGGTAAGTCATAGGGCTTTGCGCCACTATAATGATATAGGTGTTTTAGTGCCAGCCTATGTAAACCCAGAAACGGGGTATAGATATTATTCGAAAAATCAAATGCTTATTTTAGACGTAATACTGCTTTGTGTTGCCTTTGGCATTCCCTTGAAACAATTTAAAAACTATGTATTAGCTGATGGTTCCATAGATGCGCAGAGCATGACACATGATGCTCAAAAAAAGGCTCTTGAGGTGCAAAAAAAGCTGCAGCAAAATATGTACTTTTTAGATTCTGTGACCCAGCATTTTGAAGCTTTGCCACATTTACCAAAATTGGGGCAGGTATATTCTAAAACCCTTGCCCAACGCTGCTTTCTCACCATGGATGCGCCTAAAGATATGGGCTCGTGGTCTCAATATTGGACATGCATGACTCTTTTGTACTCCATATGCTTCAAAAACGATTTTTCCATGTCTGTGAATCAGGGCATATGCTTTGTTAACAATGATGGGGGCATGGCGGCCAAATATTTTGTAGAAATTAAAGAGCCTGAACAACTAAATTCCCACATGCTAGTGGTGCCTGAAGCCACATTTACGTGTGAACTCTTTGAAGATAGCGGTTTTTTTGAAGCGCTGGATAAATATACAGCACATGAAAACTTTCTTGCAGGGCATATGCTTATTCTCAATGATATTTTGGAAAGAAAAATTACGCAAAAAACCGTTCCTTTTGAAGTGCAACTTATGAACTAGGGAATAATGAGAGTGCATATAAAAAGCCCAGCAAGAAGTTTCAAATTTCTTATGGGGCATATATATTGATAGCTGAAGTTGTTAAATATACGTTATAATTTAAAGGTATTACTAGTCGTGCTGCATATGTAAAATAGGGTAGGGATTGCCCTGTTCATCCAGCTCGGAGCGTTCTGTAATATTAAAGCCCACATGCTGATAAAACGCTACGGCCTTGGGATTTTGCTCATTAACACAGACTTTTTTACAACCATGCTGTTGTATAGCGATCTCCATGAGCTTTTTCCCTATACCTTGGCGTAGCTTATGCTGTGCCACAAAAAGCATTTCAATTTTGTCACCGTCAATGCCCATGAAAGCTACTGGGGCTTGCTCTTTGTCAAAAGCTACAAAGATCTGTGGTATGCCTCTCAAACCTTCTGGCACATAGGGCGCAATGCTTTCTATTTCACTCTGCGATAAAAAAGTGTGCGTAGCCTTTACGCTGCCTTCCCAAAGATGAAAAAGCTGTTCCAAAAGCGCATCATTGCGTTCCACAATTTCCTTTATTAGCATTATTCTCTACTCCTATCCCTGTGCTGTCCTTGCATGGTCTTAAGGTAGCATTTTATATATACTTAGTCGACACTGAAAACCTACTTAACTATCAGTAAAAATAGAATTTATAACTTAAAAAGCTTAATAAATTTTGCCAGAAAT
>CAYJNA010000036.1:0-21713 GCA_964371225.1 uncultured Desulfovibrionaceae bacterium | reverse complement strand
CGGCGGTTTTGGGGCAGGTTGGGGGGGGGGGGGGGAAAGCAACCGTTTTTTTGGCCCTACAAAAGGGGTTTCCCTTCCCCCCACAAATAGAAAATCAAAATCTTAAAACTACCAAATTTCCTGACGAATGCGCTCAGGCTTGTAATGGTCTTTATGCTTGGGGGGATATTTTACATGCCCCATGACCACAAAGGCTAAGGGGGTGATGTTTTTGGGAAGCTTAAAGAGGTCTTTCATGGGGCCAATGAGTTCTTTATTGGGGTAAATACCTGTCCAAACGGCACCAAGTCCTAAAGCATGTGCCGCAAGAAGGATGTTCATGGTGGCATTGGACACGTCAATGATACCATAATTTTTTTGATCTTGATGCTTGATAAGATCTTCGTTGATGCAGGTTAAAATGCCAATGGGAGCTTTTTTGGCAGGCAGGGCGTACTTATTGATTTCAGCCACTTTTTGCATGGTTTCCTTGTTGCGTACCACAATAAATTCCCAAGGCTGTTCATTGTAGGCGCTAGGTGCCTGCATGGCGGCTTTTAAAATGGTATCTACGTGAGCGTCAGATACAGGTTCTTCGGTATAAGCGCGCACGGAACGACGCGTCATAATGGCATCTAAAGCCCCCATGGGGGCATTGGATGCTTGGTCAGCAGCGCTAAGGGCTTTGGTAGGGGAAAGTGCCAATGTGGCGGCTGCTAGGCTACCAAAAGTTACAAAATTTCTACGTGATAAATTCATGATGTGCTCCTTTTTTTACCATTTATTTGTGTGGACACGTTCGGGTTTAAAATCATTTTTAGGTTCTGTGGGGGCTGCTGGATGACCCAATACAACAAATGCCACAGGGATAATATTTTGAGGAAGGTTAAAAAGCTTACGATAGACGTCCACAAATGCTTCATTGGGATAGGCGCTGGTCCAAACGGCGCCAAGGCCCATGGCATGAGCTGCTAGAAGTATATTTTGTGTGGCGCAACTGACACTTTGTACTGCAAAGTCGGCTTGATTGGGGCTTGTAAGTTCCGTATTATAGCAAGTTAAAATGCCAAGAGGGGCATTTTTAGCCATTTTAATCCCTTTTTTCAAATTGGGTAATTCTTGCAATTTGGCTTTATCTGTAACCACTAAAAATTCCCAAGGCTGTTCATTACCTGCACTGGGGGCTTGCATGGCTGCTTTGAGCAATGTTTCAATGTGCTCAGGACTAATGGTTTCATCGGTGAATTGACGTACAGAACGGCGTGTAAAAATAGTTTGCATGCCTGTCATGGGGACTGTGTTCTTTGCTGTAGCAAGAAGGGGTGTTGTGTGAACTGCTACTGCCCCCAAAGTGGTGGCAATGGTAGCTTTTTTTAAAAAAGATCGTCTTGAAAACATGTGTTCTCCTGTGAGTAAAAGATGGAAGTTATTCCACAAAGACTAGAACAATATATAAAATTTTACTTACATTATGTGCATGACATTAACGTGTATGCATAAGTGTAAAACTTAAGATAAAAGAAAGACTAGTATTTTTTTTGTAGAATGGGAAAAAGGCCTTGAATTGTGCAAATGTAGTGTATTATAGGAAAAATAACGCAGTACTGTTCTTTATATTTTTCCATAAAATGTGTAGAAAAATATTTTTACATGGGTAATAATGTGTCATTGCCTATATCCGACTTTATTGCTATACTTTTTGCTCACAATAGGCAAGTACGCACAATTACAATACTTAGGCACAAAAATGTAACCAAAGGAATATTGCTATGGTGCAAGCTCATCCCTATCTTGATCCTCAGGGCTGTCCTGTAAGTGCCACGCTAAGCGTTATGGGTGGACGTTGGAAGCCCCTCATTTTATTTATTCTTATGAAACAAGGTGTACAGCGCTTCGGAGAATTGCAAAAAAGAATTCCCGCTGTAACGCAAAAAATGCTTACATCCCAATTACGTGAGCTTGAGAGTGATGGCATTGTACAGCGTACAGCTTATGCTGAAATGCCGCCTCGAGTGGAATATTGTCTAACAGAGTACGGGCATACCCTGAAGGATGTTCTTTATGCCATGCATTATTGGGGAGAAAAGCATAAAATGCTACATTGTAAATAGTTTTATATATGTGCGTCCTAGGGAAAATATTTTCTGGACAAAGTGTGCATTGCTCCTTACTCTAATTGATATATTTTACTAATAAGGAGTAGCTTATGGCACGCCTGCGCAATCATAAAAAACAATTACGTGAATACTTACAAGGTGATGACTGGAAAAGTCACCTTGCTGAAATAGAGGCTATGGATCCTAAAGAAGCCACTGGCCCCTTACTTTCCTTTTTATTACTCGGTGCTGATATGACACATCGTGCCGCTTATGCATTGGGGCCTTGTATAGCAAAAATGGCCAAGCATAAGCCGGAAGAGGCGCGTAATATTATGCGTCGTCTTATGTGGCACATGAATGAAGAGTCTGGCAATATCGGTTGGGGTATTCCTGAAGCTTTTGCAGAAATTTTAGTACGCAGTGAAAAAATGGCTGTGGAGTTTCACAGTATATTATTGTCCTATATAATTGATACAGGGCGCGACGATAATTACTGTGACCATGCTTTACTGCGCCGCTCGTGTTATTGGGCTGTGGGGCGCTTAGTGGGCGCGCGTCCTGAGCTTTGCGCTAAGATTATCCCTTGGCTTATGAAGAATGTGAGCGGGGCAGAGGAAGACGCTGTGTGCCGTGCTTTGGCAGTGTGGGCTTTGGGGCAATTCCCCAAGGCAGATGTGCCCAGTTTTGAGATATTTCCCCTATTACGAACATTACAACAAGGAAGCGCCGCTGACTTAGCTGTGAGCTGCACTATTTTTGATGGGGATGTTTTGCAAGAATGGACGCTTGGCGAGCTATTAGAGGCATCGCCCTTGGTGTAAATGAAGGCCATGAATGCCACGACTTTTAGCAATGTTAAAAATATAATTTAGGGTAACTTTTGACTATGAGCAAAAGTTACCCTTTTTAATAATTTATTGAATATACTTTGGTATATTAATGAAGACTTCGCGTGTGTAGGTAGTTATGCGTTCCATAAGCCAAGGCAAGGCCAAAAGAAGCGCAATAAACATGGAAACAACCTTAGGAATAAAGGTTAACGTCATTTCTTGAATTTGGGTTGCGGCTTGAATAATACTTACCACCACACCCACGGTGAGGCCAACACCTAGCATGGGCAAAGCCATCATAAGGCATAATTCAATGGCTTGGCGACCAAAACCAATAACAAATTCAGGCGTCATTTTATACCTCCATCAGAGTAGGAAGGAGTTTACAAGAGAGCCCACAAGCAAGTTCCAGCCATCAACCATAACAAAGAGAAGCAATTTAAAGGGCATGGAAACCATCATGGGGGGAAGCATCATCATACCCATGGCAAGCAACACAGAGGATATTACCATGTCTAGCACAAGAAAAGGTATATAGATGAGAAAGCCAATGGTAAAAGCTGTTTTCAGCTCAGAAATCACATAGGCAGCAGCCAACATCATGGTGGGCACTTCATCTTTATTTTTAGGCGAATCCATACGGGAAATGGCGTAAAAAACGGAAATATCTTTTTCGCGGGTGTGTTTAAACATGAAAGTGCGTAAGGGAATTTGCGCACGTTCCAAAGCAATTCTGTAATCTATGGTTTCTGCTAAATAGGGTTGTAGCGCCGTATCGTTGATTTCTTTGCCCACAGGATACATGATAATTACCGACATAAATATGGCTAAAGAAGCTAAAATTTGTGTGGGAGGTAATTGTTGCACACCCATGGCTTGACGTAAGAAGCTAAAGACGATGATGATACGCGTAAAGCTGGTGACGGTAAGCATAATGGCCGGTGCCACCGATAAAATAGTAAGTAAGAAAAGAATTTCCAGAAGAACGCTGACATTTTCTGGAGCAGAAGCGCCGCCGGAAAGCGTCAGTGACATGGGGGGCATGGTCAAATCTTGCGCTGCTAAAGCCAAAACAGGCAGCAATAAAACATAAGCAAAGCCTAAAGCGCAGGTGCCAATACCCTTTGCTGTGTTTTTAAGATTCATGAGATTCTTGGGATTTACAAGATTTATGAGACGCAAGATCAGCGTCAGCAGAGTCATGTGCTTCTTCGTTCTCCAAAAGAGATTGAAAGTCTGTGCTGCCTGTGTCATCTTTTACCTCAATTTCTTGCAAGAGAGAAATTTGATTATCTGTTACTCCCAGCAAAAGTCTTTTATCTAAAAAACGTACCACGGCTAAGCCTTTACGCGGTCCCATGGGTAATTGCGCTTCAAGACGTAAACCATCACGGGGAAAAGAGCCCGGCCGTGGAATAAAGTTAAACTTTCCGTATTTGCGTAAAGCCCAAACCAGCGCCCAAAGTACCGCAAGAAGAATAAATAAGGTACCTATGGCTGTAAAATAGCCCCCCCAAGAGAAAGCACTCTCTGCTGGTAAGGGTGGTGTTGCTTGTTGTACAGCTTGTCCTAATTCTTGGGTGGCCTTACCAGCCTCATCAAGAATATTAGCCAAGTTGTTTTACTCTTTCCATGGGGCTAATAATATCAGTGAGGCGTACACCAAACTTTTCGTTAATAACAACGGCTTCACCGCGCGCCACAAGCTTACCATTAACAAAAACTTCTAAAGGTTCACCAGCAAGTTTATTAAGTTCTACCACAGAACCTTGGCCCAATTGTAAAAGCTCATTAATAAGTAAGCGAGTACGACCCAATTCTACGGATACATCCAAAGGAATATCAAGAATAAAGTCCAGTTCGCGCTTAGCACCATCCACCGTAGGTTTTTTGGCAATATCTGTCATATTTTTGAAGACAGCATCACTGGCCTGTGTAGAAAGTGTATTTTTTGTAAGTGTTTTCTGTGCAGCTGTGTGCTCATCCTCTTCAAGAGCTTCTGCCCAACGAGAGGCTAAGTCTTCATCTTTGGAGTCTGAAGACATAAGGTCATCTTGCGCAGGAAGGGTAGGGGCGCCTTCTTCTTCAGATTCTGCTGGTGTATCAGGCAAATCCAAGGAAGGCTCTTCAGCAGCAGCTTGCGCTTGTTCAAAAGGGTCAGCAGCAGCGCCAGCTTCCTCTTCTTCCAATTGTGCAGCCCATGCGGCGGCAAGAGCATCTTGATCATCATTACTCATACTATATCCTTTGCTAGTTAGTTTGCGTTATTCCACGACAAATTCTGTAAAGTAAACGCGTACCACATAGGCGCCGCCTAAAATTTGGTTTAGGCGAGCTGCAACTTCTGCTTTTAATAAAATTTTCCCTTCTGCCGAGGAAATATCGGCAAAAGTTTTTCCTGCTAATAAAACAATAACAGCGTCACGCACTTTAGCTTCTTGGCTTTTAAGCACGGCTGAAACATCTTGATTGACTTCCACTTCCATGCCCAGCTTAAGGTAACGCTTGCCTGTGGGGTCAGACAAATTTACTACAAAAGGAGGAAGGGGTAATACTTGCCCAGTGCTACGTGGCAGAACAGAAGGTCTCTCAATGCGCGGTGAGGTTCCTGTGGCATTGGTGGCACCGCCGCTGTGAGAACCTTGGCTGGTGTTCGACTGTTCTGTATGGGTGGTAGTATTGTCTTCAGGAGTGTTTTCAGCAGGTTCACGCATGTAAAGCCACCAATACGCTCCACCACCGCCAGCAGCAACGACGATAAGCAATATAAGGAAGATAATCAAAAATTTCTTTACTTTTGACTTCTTGGGAGGGGCTTCACCTTCGGGAAGCTCTTTATTCTTGGCATTGTCTGCCATGGCAAACTCCTTCTCTATTTCGCAAGCAAAAAAGACGACAGAAAATTGACGCTTAAATGAACCAAATCTTTATCATGTAATAAATATGCACAAAATATACCAGAAGTGTGAAAAAAAGCAAAGAACAAATGCAGCTTTCATGGAATTTTTCAAAGGCAAGCTTTGACGTGCCATGGCAGCATTTATATTTTAGCTTCGAGACCCAAAAATATCTGTCCCCACGCGTACCAAGGTGGCTCCTTCTAAAATGGCTGCCTCTAAATCTCCGGACATGCCCATGGATAAGTGTTGTAACTGGCCTACGCTTTCTTGACCAAATGTCATGATGAGATCATCACGCAATTGACGTAAATGCGCAAAGTGCGGACGCGCGGCAAGGCCAGCGTCAAATACCGGCGGAAGACACATAAGCCCTTGCAGTTCAAGGTTTGGGCATTGTAAAATATATTCTGCAAGCTTGAGGAGCTCATGTGTGGCTATGCCGGATTTTTGTTCTTCATCGCCAATATTTACTTGAATAAGTATGGCTTGTGTAATGTTTTTTTGTTTGGCGCTTTCGTTCAGTATGCGGGCTAGTTTTTTCGAGTCTACAGTATGGATAAGGTCAAAGCGACCTACCACATCTTTGGCTTTACGGCTTTGAATATGGCCTGTGAAGTGCCAGCGTAAAGCTTTTTGTGCGTAGGTTTCATGGAGGCTATTTTGTTTAGCCAGTGCTTCTTGCACATAATTTTCTCCAAAGTCTACTTGCCCGGCCAAAGCCGCATGATGTACGGCCTCAGCAGGGTGTAATTTGGAAATGGCCACCAAGGTCGGAGGCTGCACTCTGTCAGCCTCTTGGACAGCTTTGGCTATGCGGGCTTGCACTGCGGCAAGACCAGATTTGATATGCGCAGCAGAAAAGGCCATGGTTTTACTCCGCCATCATACCTAAGTTGCGCAAAAAGTTGACATCTTCTGTCCAGTTTTCACGTACTTTTACCCAAAGTTCTAGATGTACTTTGCCTTCAAGTAAGGTGATAATATCCTTACGGGCGTCAGTGCCAATGGCTTTGATGGCAGCGCCGGACTTACCAATAACCATGGCTTTATGCGAAGGACGCGCCACATAAATGGCAGCGTGAATGATGGTTTGCCCGCGCTCGGCATCTTCTTCCCACTGTTCAATATCCACTGCCACGGAATAGGGAACTTCTTGCTTAAGATGTAAAAAAAGTTTTTCGCGCACAATCTCTGATACCATGAAGCGTAAAGGAGCTGTAGAAAGCTGGTCTTCAGGAAATTCAGCAGGTGCTTCAGGGAGACGGCTAGCAATTAATTTTTTCAAATCCTCAAGGCCATTACGGCGCAAAGCAGAAACGGGGAAAATTTCCGCTTGGGGGAAGAGCTCGTGTAATTGCTCCAAAAGGGGAAGCATTTTGCTCTTGTCGGCAAAAAGGTCAATTTTATTAATAACAATGCAAACAGGGCGTTCTTCTGTGGCCAAGGCTTCACCCAAAGCCGCCAAGTCGCTTTTCAAAAAATCGGGCTTGCGAATATAAAGGTCACCATCAAGCATGAGCACAATCATATGTGCTTGTGCCATACTTTGCCATGCAGATTGTAACATGGTTTTGCTCAGGCGTCCTTTTACTTGCGCCATGCCGGGGGTATCCATGAAGATGATTTGCGCATCTTCTTCGGTTAAGATACCCACAATTTGGTTACGTGTGGTTTGCGCACGAGGGGTAACAATACTTACTTTTTGGCCTAAAATGGCGTTGAGTAAAGTGGATTTTCCCGCATTGGGCGGGCCCATAAGGGCAACCCAGCCACATTTGTGTTCTTGACAAGACATGATTTTCCTCCAACCCTATCCATCTAAGAAAGATAGAAAAAGTTTTTTTAAAAATGTATGCATATTATGTAGATATGCGTTGTATACATAGGTTTTGGGGCCTATGGTGCTTAAAAGTACACCGCAGGGCGTTCACGTCTTCTCACAAGCATAAACACTATAAAGGCACCTAAAAGTTTGCTTAAGGTCATGCTTACCACAGAAAATGGCGTTGCAATTCCCACAAGAGTTAAAAAGATAAGGCTATCTAAAGGCGATCCCACGAGACTTGAAAAAAGAATCCGTTGTGAGAAGGGTTTTTTTGTAAAAGTAAAAACTGCCCAGTCTGCCAATTCTCCTATGGCAAAAGCTGCAGCTGAGGCTAGAGCGAGCTCGGGTGTGGCAAAGTACCAGCTCAAAGCACAGCCCACAAGCATACACCAAAGCACATGGTGTCCCACGTGTTTTTGCGCATAGTCGCGTATTACAAAAGTAAAACCCACAGCAAGAGAAATGGGGGGCCACATTTCTCCATTAGGTAGTGTAACAAGGGGAACATGAACAAAGGCCACATTTATAGCCAGAATAAGCGCCACATAAACTAAACAATGTATCATGAATGCACCATAATGGGCAATGGTCTTAACGTCAATAAAATTTAAGGCTTTCGCAAAATTCGTTGCTAGGTATATTTACTGCACTAAAGGGCCGTCTTTATACTCTGTCGCAAAAGGAATTTTCTAAAAATTTTTCCAAAGCGTCATCCATGGCGTGAATGTAATTGGTGAGTTCGGCATCTCTTTGGCACTGCACGCAGCGCATAACGACTTTGCGTCAGGTTTTTACAGCCAAAAGTGGAGCAGAGCAGATGGCGCAGGGAATGGTAGTTTGGCTTTGCCTACGTGAAGGAGAGGAAAAGGGAGAGGTGAAAAAAGACATAGAATCTCACTTTAATGCGTATGAGTTTTAAGCATGGTATACAAGAAAAATGTATACCATGCCAGATGGTTATTTATAGATTTTACGAGCAAACTGCCCGCCGGATACGTAAAAAGTGTTTTCCACAATGAAAAGAGCCTTTTCGTCAATACTAAAGACCACATTTTCTAATTGCTTTAGATAGACATTGCTGGTCACAGTGAGAAGAATCTCTTTATTATTACCAGAATACGCGCCCTTACCTCGTATAAGTGTTACCCCGTATTGGCGTAGCACATTAATGGCCTCACAAATTTGCTCTCCGTGATCAGAGATAATGAAGACCATTTTACGCTGGCTAAAAACGCGTAAGGCATATTCTGTCATATTGGAATTAAGGAAAAGCATGATGACAGAGGCAATGACAAGGTCAAGATCTAAGCGTATGGAAGCTAAGGAGAATACTGTAAGGTTGAACAAAAAGGAAAAGGTACCCACGGACACATTCCATTTTTCGCGTATGGCAATGGCAATAATGTCAGTGCCGCCGCCGCTTCCAAAGGAGCGTAGCATAATGCCTGAGCCCACACCGGTAAGTGCGCCGCCAAATACAGCAGCGTAAAACTGGTTATCCACCTGAATAGTAAAGGTAAAAAGCATACCCCATAGGGTGGTAAGTATTGTAGCGTACAGGCTATATAATAAAAATACCCGTCCCACAAAAAACCAACCAAAAACAAAAATGGGTATGGAAATGACAAAATACCAAATGGGTACGGAGAGAAAATCGGTAAAATACCAGCTAAGCATGGATATACCCATGACACCGCCGGCCACAAATTGATGTGGTAAGGCCACTGTTTGAATACCCAAGGCGTAAAAGGCACTACCAATGGTTAACAGAAAAAGGTTCCACCAAACGGACTCAGCTAATTTGGGATTGTAAGTTCTTTGTAGGGGCATAAAATATCCTTTAAGCGAGGAGGTTCCAAAGCATTCTTGAAGCAACAAAGAGTAAAAATACAGCAAAAAAACGTTTAAGCACGGCCACGGGCAAGGCATGTGCCAAGCGTGCCCCTAGGGGCGCGGTGAAAAAGCTAGCTACGGCAATGCCCACAAAGGCCAGTAAATGCACATAACCAAGGGTGAAGTCCGGCAAACCCTCTACATTGTATCCACCCAGTATGTAACCTAAAGTTCCTGCCACAGCAATGGGAAAACCTATGGCTGAAGAGGTTCCTACAGCTGTGTGCATGGGCACAGAGCAAAATGTCATGAAGGGGACAGATAATGTACCACCGCCAATGCCCACAAAGCTGGAAAGTAGCCCGATACCTCCGCCCACAGCGCTCATACCCGCAGTACCAGGTAGCGGACGACTCCCTTGAGGTTTTTTGCCAAAAAGCATTTCAAGGGCTACCACATAAAGAAATACCACAAAGAGGGAGCGTAAATAGGTATCTGGTATATAAGCAGCCACAAGACCACCGCCGAAGGTGCCCAGTAAAATGCCAGGGCTTATGGTTTTAAAAATATCCCAACGCACAGCGCCGCGGGCATTATGGGCGCGCGCACTGGAGATGGATGTAATCATGATGGTGGCTAAGGAAGTGCCTAAAGCTAAATGGTGTATATGCTCCGGTGCAACGCCAAAGAGGGGAAAAAGCACAGAGAGCAAAGGCACAATAATAATACCGCCGCCCACGCCCAAAAGCCCTGCAAAAACGCCGGCCACAGCACCGCCGGCTAAAAAACATACAAGAGAGAAAAACATAACCATCCTTCCATTAAAGAGTACAAGTAAAAGTAAACGCGTTTTTTTGCGTAGTGTCCACTGGCACTCCTTTAAGCTCACTTACCATGCCTTGTAAAGAGCCAACCATGATACGAGCCACAAAAGGGTTGAGAGGGATAAAGCGACCGTTCACGTGTAATTGTGCTTGTCCTTGAAGTACAGGGCAGTCTTTGAGCTTTTTTTCTTCAGCCACCAGAGCACGAGCCATGTGCGCACAGGATTTTTCCCCGCAACCGCCACAATGCAAACGCGGCAGAGCAAAAGCTTTTTGTTGTATTAATTTTGCTAAATTTTCTATATTTTCCGCGCTATTGCCAGTAAAGTGCGGCTTATTGGGAAGGTTTTTATGCTGAGGCAAAGTTTGTATACTGTAGGTAGCCAAAGCTAAACTTGGTATAAGATCTTGTGCTGCATCGTCTTTGTTTTCTGTAGTATCCTCTGGGCGTAAACATAAAATTCGAGGTAAAAAATCTCGTTTTTTGCCACCTTCAATGAGAATAATATCGACGTTAAGGAGGGGAAGTACATCGGTGAGTTCTTTTTTTTCACCCCAAAAAAGGGCACTTTCCCCTTCACTTAAAGCTAGCACGGTACGTTTAGAATGGGCTGAACGAAAACGGCCAGTATCGCTGCCGGGGGCATCAAGGTCATGGTGGCTGTGCTTGACCATGGCCACACTACAGCCTTGCGCTTCAAGGGCTGCGGCAAGATCTAACATAAGTCCTGTTTTTCCAGAATTTTTAAAGCCGACAATATTAATGGCGCGCATAAAACTTCCTTACATAAGGTGAAGATATTGTGTTAAAAAGGGGCGCAAATAGGTCATCATTCTGTCATAGATATGGGGGTTTTCTATGAGTTCGTCCATGTCTTTTGCCAAGATAATGGGTCTGCCTTGATGCTTCATTTGCTTAAATGGTACATCTTGCACTTGGAAATTGAGAGCTTGGGTAGCTGCATCGCCCAAGATGATAATGACACGAGCGCCTAAATGTTCGGCACCAGCCCAGAAAGCTGGTATATTAGCTTCCAAGGCCGTAGAAGCATGGGCATGCTTTGCTTGTGTGGGTAAGGCTACAGGCCAAAAAGAATGTGTTCCCGCGGGGTGCTTTAAATCCCCCAGAATTTTTCGTAAAAGGGCACGGCGGGCATCACTGGCTTCTCCTGATACATCATGCCCTAGGTTCCAATAGGTCCAAATAACACGGGCAGGCTTGGTAAGGCGTAGGCGCTCTTGCCACGCCTGCGGCCAATGTTCCACAGGGAAAGGAGATGCAGATGCCGGTCCAGATGTCGGTCCAGATGCCGGGGCAAAAGTTTGAGAAGAATGTGTCGCCGGCGCAGTGCCCTGAGCTACTCTTGGCGCAGGAGTATGTACTTGATGCGCGCTAGCATATGCGGGCTGTCTGTTTTGTGCCTGAACCCCTGCCTGTTCCCCTGTATGCGTGGGCATGGCTGGGCGTGCAGCTGTCTGTTGCCATGGATTTTGCGCAGGATTCTGTGAAGGCGTTTGCGGTGCATATGGCCTTGCAGCGCCGTGGTGCGGCAAATTGTTGGACGTAGGGCGAGACATAGTGTGTGGCGTCCCTTGCTGTGCAGATTGCTGTCCTGCTTGTGGTCTTGCCCGCTGTATTGCCTGTTGTCCAGTACGCTGGCTAGCATTTGCTACCGTAGAAGGATTGGGCACAGCAGGTACACGCGTATGGCATAAAGAAAGCGCCGCCGGCACAGGAGCTTCTTGTAAAAGAAATTCCACACCTTGCTGTTGCCAAGGTAAAAAGAAAGGAGAAAGCATTATATTTCCTGAAGCCATGAGCATAATTTCCACGCCACATCCAGCTTTGAGAGGGTAGGCCACACTTCTTCGCGCCCATGCGCATCCACCACATACATGGCATTGGTAGCCGTACCAAAACCAGAACCTGCCGCCGCTATATTATTTCCAGCAAGCACATGAGCACCTTTACGGGCGCGTTTTTGCCGTACCAATTGGAGCATACTTTCGGTGTCAGGGGCTGTTTCTGCCGCAAAGCCCAAGATTTTTTGTTCTGGTTTTTTGTCGGCGGCAAGAGTGCGCAAAATGTCCACATTGGGGCTAAATGCCACCTGCAATCCTTGCTCTGCCGTATCTTTTTTAAATTTTACCTCAAGGCCGGCGGCAGGGGGAATGGGAGCATAATCAGCCACAGCAGCAGTAAACATACCCATGTCCATATTCGGCCACATATCGGCCGCGCAGGTAAACATATCTTGCGCAGTTTGTACCTTATATATGTGTACACTAGGTGGCATGTAACTGGCCTTTTCGGAGCCGGGGCCACAAATGGCATGCACTTCAGCACCGCGTAGCCAAGCACTAATGGCAAGCGCAAGCCCCATGGTGCCAGTGGAAGGGTTTGACCAAAACCGTACCGCGTCCCAAGGTTCGCGCGTGGGGCCAAGGGTAAGCATAACTTTTTTGCCTTGCATATCTTGCGGGCTCAAAGCCTTGAGTGAAGCCAGCCAAATATGTCGTATATCGGCAAGGCGTCCTTGCCCTTCTTGCCCACAGGCCGTGGAACCGCAATCGGGCACTATGATTTCCACGCCACGCTGTTGTAACTTTGCTATGTTTTCTTGTGTGGCGGGGTTGTGCCACATACGTGGATTCATGGAGGGTGCCATCAGCATGGGGCCATCAAAGGCCAAAGCCTGACAGGCCAACATGGTGTGCGCATGGCCTGTGGCTATTTGCGCTATGGTGGAGGCCGAAGCCGGAGCTATGACCATGGCATGTGCATTTTGCCCTGGTTCTAAATGCCCAAAAATAGAGTCTTTTTCCCACATGTCTGTATACAGAGGGGCGGCGCCTAAAGCCTCAAAGCTTAAGGGGGTTATAAAACGTTGTGCAGCTTCGGTGAGGGTGACGCTCACATGTACGGAGTTTTTAACCCACCAGCGCAATAAGTCCACAGCGCGAAAAGCTGCAATGGAGCCGCATACGCCAAGATGCAGCCCTTTGGCGCGTAAGTGGCTTTGCTCACTAAAAGAATATGGTGCATCGTACATGGGGAAGCCTTTGTATTTTGTATTACAAGTAAATTCCTAGGAAATATCTGCCAAAGGGGCATATTGTTATTGTCATACCCCCAGTTCATAGCCTATAAAGGGGGCAGTTGACAAGGCGGCATAGTTGCGCCACCTTATGGCAGCAGTTGTATAGGTAGTGTATGAAGGGATATTCCTCCTAACAGAAAAATATATAGTGTTAAAATTATGGACGAAAAAGATTTTTGGCTCTCATCTTACAGATTTGATTTACCAGAGGCTCAAATAGCACAATATCCCCCTGAAGAACGTGGGCAATCGCGACTTATGGTTTTACCTCGTCACGGCGGCTCTCAGGGTGGTGAAACTATTTTAGATGTGAAACACGCGCAATTTGCTGATTTACGCTCTTTTTTGCCTAAAGATTGTCTTTTTGTGGTGAATAATTCGCGTGTGTTGCAAGCCCGTCTTTTGGGCACGCGCCCCAGTGGCGGTAAAGTGGAATTTTTGCTTTTAAGTCCTCTGCCCTTGGTGGTGGAAGCTGCACAGCCTGTAAAATTACAAGATGGCTGGTTAGAAGCAGAAGCACGCGGACTTGTACGAGCCGGTGGGCGCGTCAATGATGGTGATACTTTTCTCTTTGGTGCGGGCATAAAGGTAACGGTATTAGAGTCTGGCCCCTTTGGTCAAAGACGCGTTATGTTGGCTTGGCAAGGCGATTTGGCTGAAGCCTTTGCAGCCACAGGGCATATTCCTCTGCCTCCTTATATTAAACGTAGGGACGATGATGAAGATCAAAGCCGCTACCAAACTATTTTTGCCAAAAGTGAAAAAACAGGCTCTGTGGCGGCGCCCACGGCTGGCTTGCACTTTACCCAAGCCTTGAAAGATGATTTGGCAGAGCATGGTTGTGAATGGGCTGAAGTAACGCTGTATGTGGGCTATGGTACTTTTAGCCCGGTGCGACAAGAAAATATACGTTCGCATCGCATGCACCGTGAATATATAGAAATTCCTGAAGATACAGCCACGGCCATAGCCAAGGCTAAGGCGCAAGGTCGCCCTGTGATTGCTGTGGGCACCACATCGGTGCGTGCTCTTGAAGGTGTGGCGGAGCTTTGCGGAAAGGTGCAACCTTTCACCGGCTGGACAGATATTTTTTTATATCCCGGCCGTAGTTTTAAGGTTGTGGATGGTATTATTACCAATTTTCACTTACCGGAATCCTCCTTACTTATGATGATTTCTGCTTTTGCAGGTCGTCAGCGTATCTTGGATGCCTACGCGCAAGCGGTACAGCAAGGTTATCGTTTCTTTTCCTATGGCGACGCCATGTTACTGTATAAATAACTATCAATATATATGATGATGACCTGTTGTATTCTCTAGTCTTACGGTACCATCCTTCAGTGTTTTGTCTTTGGACGGCCTTTGTGTCATGCTTATGCCGTCCTTCTATCTCTTTTATAACATATTGAAAATACATGTATAGGTCTATTGCCTGAGGAGTTTTCATGTCGCGTGTTTTTTTTCTTGAGGAACGATGTAAAGGCTGCTTACTTTGCACCACTGTATGTCCCAAGAACATTATTATCAAAGCCTCTCGATATAATGCACAAGGCTATGAAGTGGTGGAACTTTCTGATGCAAGTCTTTGCATAGGTTGTGCTTCTTGTGGTCTTATTTGCCCTGATGTGGCTGTACGCGTATTCAAAACATCTGCCGAAAAAGAAGGTGCGTAATGACTGAGGAATACACTGTTCTCCCCATCTTGCTTAAAGGGAATGAAGCCATTGCACACGGGGCTGTGGACGCGGGCTGTAAATGCTATTTTGGCTATCCCATCACACCGCAAAATGAAATTCCTGAATTGCTTTCTGTGCTTTTACCCAAAGCTCAAGGGGCTTTTGTGCAAGCTGAAAGCGAAATAGGCTCCATAAATATGGTACTGGGGGCAGGTGCTTGTGGCATTGCAGCCATGACCTCTTCCTCATCCTGTGGCATTTCGCTCATGCAAGAGGCTATTTCCTATATGGCTGGAAGTCATGTGCCCGGTGTGGTGGTGAATATGGCGCGCGGAGGGCCGGGGCTTGGCTCCTTGGGGCCTTCGCAAGGGGATTATTTTCAAGCAGTTAAAGGTGGCGGGCATGGCGATTATCGTACTTTAGTGCTGGCACCTGCCACGGCGCAAGAATGTTATGACATGATGTTTGACGCCTTTGCTTTATCCTTCACCTATAGGCATCCCGTACTTGTTTTGGGCGATGCTATCATTGGGCAAATTAAAGAACCCGTACTTCGCAAGGTTCCAGAAAAAGCTTTAAGTGAGCAAGATTATGATGCACTTTCAGCCCCTTGGCGTGTGGAGGGCTATGGACAACGCAGTGAACCCACAAAGCGTTTATTAAAATCTGTTTATTTGGGAGAAGGCGAACTGGCTGCACGCCATATATTATTGCAAGAAAAATACGCTGCCATGCAAAAGGAAGCGCAGGCTTTATGCATAGATTGTGAAGATGCTGAGCTTCTCTTGGTGGCCTATGGTTCCATAGGACGTATTGCACAATCAGCCGTACGCATGTTGCGCGAGCAGGGGCATAAAGTGGGCTTGGTGCGTCCGCTTACTTTATATCCATTTCCTGTACAATGCCTACAGCAGTGGGCAGATAAAGGAAAACGTTTCATGGTGGTGGAGCAGAATCTTGGCCAAATGGTGGAAGATGTGCGTCTTGCTTTGCAAGGGCGATGTTCCGTGGCATGGCATGGCATTCTTCCCGGCCTTTTTGTGGACGCGCAATCCTTACTGGAGCCCATACAAAAAGTGTTGATAGATAAAGGTGTAAATCATGGATAGTCAAATACAATCTGACGCAATAAAACCGCAAAGTGGGGAAAAAATTGTTTTTGATACCAATGCGGTATTACTAAATAAAGCCACCCATTATTGTCCCGGATGTCATCATGGCATAGCGCATAGGCTTATAACGGAAGTTTTGGACGAAATGGCATTGGCGTCTAAAACCATTTTGGTGCCATCGGTGGGATGTTCTGCTTTTATCTATGAATATATGAACTTAGACTGTATAGAGGCGCCGCATGGCAGGGCTTCTGCTGTGGCCACAGGCGTAAAACGTGCCCGTCCTGATAGCATTGTTTTTGCCTATCAAGGTGATGGGGATATGGGCGCCATTGGTCTTGCTGAAGCAGTGCATGCCGCCAACAGAGGGGAAAAAATCACAGCTTTCTTTGTTAATAATACGGTTTACGGTATGACAGGTGGGCAAATGGCTCCTACGACTTTAGTGGGGCAAAAAACTACCACTTCGCAGCAGGGGCGTGTCATGGCTACAGAAGGTGGCCCCATTCATATGACTGAAATTATGGCGCAATTGGACGGTGTTGTTTATGCTACGCGCTGTGCCTTAGATAGCGTTGCCCATATTCGCGCGGCAAAAAAAGCCATACGCACTGCTTTTGAGGTGCAATGCAGCGGGCAAGGGTATAGCTTTGTGGAATTACTTTGTGGTTGTCCTACCAATTGGCGTATGGATGCCATTACAGCCAATAAGCATATTTCAGAAGCCATGATTCCCATATTTCCCTTGGGAGTGCAAAAAGATATTCGCGTCCAAAACGTCATAGGAGAAGAGCATGTCTAAGTATCAAGACGTCATCATAGCTGGCTTTGGGGGGCAGGGCGTCATGGTTTTGGGTAATGTTTTAGCACAAGCCAGCATGGAATTTGGCCTTCATGTTACGTATATCCCTGTGTACGGGGCAGAAATGCGTGGCGGCACTGCCAATTGTACCGTGGTGATGGATGAACACCCTGTGGGGTCACCCATAGTACATGCGCCGCTCTCTACCATTATATTAAATGCTCCGTCATTGGATAAATTTCAACCACGCTTGCAACAAGACGGTGTGCAAATAGTCAATAGCTCCCTTATTGATGTGACGGCAGCGCATGTGCTTGATACGTCTAAGCGAAGCGTGTGCGTCCCAGCCAATGCCATTGCTCAAGAATTGGGCTCAGTAAAAATGGCCAATATGGTGGCTTTGGGCGCTTGGCTTCAAGTGACAAAATGTCTTCCCTTAGAAGTGGTACAAAATTGCCTGCAAAGGGTAGTGTCGTCTCATTATGCCAAATTAATTCCTAGTAATATAAAAGCATTACAAGCTGGATATGATTACGTGTCAGAGTAAAAAGGTTACATAAGCAAACAGCCTGTGGGAATAAATTTTTGCAAGAAAAGCTTCCAAAGGCTGATAAAAGGGGAAGGGGGCACTTCCCCTTTTTTTTTGCTACATACAACTTATTGCAAAGGAAGGGAGTTGCTTGTTGTAGGTGTCAAAATAGGACTTACGGGAAGTTCTTCTAATATAAGTACGCGTTGAGCCAATGAATGAAGGTTAGTACACACTAATTCTAAAAATACAGCGTTATCCTCTGTGAAGTCACCTTTTACTTGTTCTAGGGCGCAGGCCAAATTTTCTAAATCTGTACTTAACATATATATACTCCTTTACCATGTATTTCCGTGTTCGTTGAAAAAACAATAGCAAAAATTTACAAATTGTCAATTATAAATTTAGAAAAAACAAATTTAAAATGAATTTATAAAATAAATAATTTATTTATTGATTTATTTTTACATCTCATATAAGGTTAAATCATGAAAACACCCATTGATGCTACAACTATATTGGATAGGTTGCGTGAGACGCTTAGTCTTTCTAAGGATGTGCAGTTGGCAGATTTCTTAGGCGTTTCAGCTCAAGCCATATATCAAGCCCGTAAAAAGGATAAAGTTCCTGATGGCTGGCTTATTCGCGCGGCGCAACAAGGCAATGTGTCCATAGACGCGCTTTTAGGCATTACTAGCCAAGAAGGAATTGCACCAGCCAAGGGAGCATTGGTAGAGCAAGGGGCGCAGGGAAGACAAGAAGGCCACGTGTCTCATATGGATGAAGACTTTGCAGCTGAGTTTTGCACTGTACCCTTGGTGGCGGCCAAGCTTTCCGCCGGAGGGGGGAGTTTTGAAACGGAAGGCCTTGTATTGCAAAGAATGGCCTTTCGCAGAGAGTGGCTGCAAAGGCGCGGTTGTACGGAAACCATGGTGCTCATGCGTGTTTATGGGGATAGTATGGAACCGTACATTCAAGATGGCGACTTAGCACTCATTGATACCTCACAGAAAAATATTATACCTTATACTGTGTACGCTGTGGGTGTGGACGATGGCATTTATGTAAAATCTGTGGAGACATTGCCGGGGCAAAGGCTTATTTTGCGTTCTTTTAATGAACGATATGCCCCCATAGATATAGATATGCGCGGAGATTTGGCTGAGTCTGTTCGTATTATAGGAAAAGTTTTGTGGTGGTGTCACGAGGCATAATAAGAGAATGCTTAACAAGGGAATGCTTAAAGTTGCAGAATGCTGTCTTTCGCGCGCAAAGCCTTGCAGTGTTTGCGCTCGTAAAGCTAGGTCAAGGCGCAATTCGTTGTAGGTATGGGGGCGTAAAACACATATGTGTTAAAATCTTGGCAGGGCAGTGATGAGCATAGCTTTACTGGTTAAATGGCAGGATAGATAGCAAAAGAGAACCATTATGCTCTCAATTTGTGAGATTTCTTGGTATGAACTTACATACTATATGCTAAATATAGCCGTATGTATCTGCTAGCTGAGTAGTGCTAGAAGTAAATTTTTTTATTTAGGGCAAATTTTTTTTATCTAAGGTAAGTCTAGGCTCAAATTAGAATTTTTCTAGAGTTTTGTTTTGTAATTAATTGATATAAAAGTGTTTTATTTTTTAAATCACACTTTTTAGACTTTATATAACAAAAGGCTATGCCAAAATATTGTATAGAAAAGCCCTGACATTCTGCTTCGGTAAAAATTTTTTGACAAAAACGCTTGCCTTTATTTACTAGTTGTGCAAAATATCTTCACAGATGCACTGCGCATTTTTAAGTGTTGCAGGGATCGCTATATGCGATCAAATATTCAAATTAAAATACAGGAAGGACAAGCAATGAAAAAAATTTGTACTTTGCTTTTAACTGCTGGCATGTTGATTGGCGCTGCTACTGGCGCCTCTGCTATTGACTTTAAAGCTAAAGGTCAATGGATTTTCGGTTTTGGTGCTGTTGATACCCAGTTTGCTGGTGATCGCGACGGTACTGACATTTTTAAAGCTGAACAACGCGTTCGTTTACAAATCGACGCAGTAGCTTCTGAATCCCTTTCCGGTACCGTTTTCTTTGAAATCGGCGACCAAACTTGGGGTAACGGCGGCGACGGCGCAGCACTTGGTGCTGACGGTCGTGTAGTTGAAGTAAAACGTGCATACATCGACTGGTATGTACCTAACACCGCCCTTTCTTTCCGCATGGGTCTTCAAGGTCTTGTGTTACCTAACACAGCCGGTGGCTCTGCTATCATGGATGAAGACGTAGCTGCTGTTGTTGCTAACTACAAGTTCAACGACATGGTAAGCCTTACTGCTGCTTGGGCACGTCCTTACAATGACAACTACGGCGGTAACAGCTGGACAGGCGAAGGCGCTAACTTCCTTGACAACATGGATCTCTTCCTCTTGTCCTTGCCTATCACCGGTGAAAACTGGTCTGTGAACCCATGGTTCATGATTGGCGCTTACGGCGAAAACTTCGACAATTCCAGCGTTGCTTACAACTCTACTTCCAATGTATGGGAAGCTGCTGAAATTGGTAACGGTACCAATACCACGGCTCTTGCTGGCTTATTGCCTGCCACAGGTGGTTGGGGCGCTGCTGCTTTAGCTGGCGGTTCTCAAGCTCCTTTTGCTGACGCTAACTGGAATGGTGCTGAAAATGCCTACACAACTGTATGGTTTGCAGGTATTCCTATGTCCTACCAAATGGACGCATGGAACTTTGAACTTGATTTCAACTACGGTTCTGTTGAATACAGCGGTACCTACTCTGCAGTTAGCAACGCCACTGGCCTTGCTACTCGCGTAGATGCACAACGTTCTGGTTGGCTCATTAAGGGTCTTGTAGAATACAAAATGGATTGGGGTACCCCAGGTATCTTCGCTTGGTACGGTTCCGGCGATGACGACGATATCCGTGATGGTTCTGAAATGATGCCTTACATCAGCCCTTGCGGTAACTTCACTTCCTTCATGGGTGATGGTAACGAACTTGGCTGGCAACCTAGCACCGGTTATGACAACATGTTGTCCTACTCCGGTACTTGGGGTATTGGCTTACAACTTGCCAAAATGTCCTTCATCGAAGACCTTTCCCACACCTTCCGTGTAGCTTACTGGAACGGTACCAACGATACCAAAAATGCTCAATACATGAGCGCGCCTACCGGCGGTCCAGTAATGTACCTCACCGAAGACGACTACCTTGTAGAATTTAACTTAGATTCTACCTACCAAATCTACGAAAACCTTCAAGCTGTTGTACAACTTGGTTACATCATCAATGGTTTTGACGAAGAAACTTGGGGTAGAGGCGTAGATGAGCGTGATGCTTACAAAGCCACTCTTACCTTTAACTACAGCTTCTAATCAGCTATAGTTACATTAGATTGCAGAGGGGAAGGAACCCTTCCTCTCTAAAGATACAAGTCTAAAAAAACCCACATTTTTTTAGAAATTAGATGCTTAAATGGGACTACCTTGGAATTGGTCTGAGAGTAGTCCCATTTTTTTTTAATATATTAGCCCTTGACCCTAGAGCCTCTTGTTACTAGAATACCCATTCCATACAAGTTAATTGTGACATTGAAGGCCATGCTTTTTTTGTTTCATAAAGTCTTTATATAAACAATTTTTAGCTTTTTTTACTAAAATTTCACAGTATTATATCTTGAAATCATTATTAATGTATAATGTATTGTGCTTTATTTAGAAAAAGTAGAGTAGTTGCTACATTGTATGAGAACTTGAAGTATGAAGGAATTTTTATGTCAAATGCCGTCTCTGTGCAGGTGAAAGTTTTAGATTTAGTGCCTTTTGGGCCTGAAACCACAGATAAACATACCTTTTTTGCTCTCCGTTTAGAAAATCCACAATGGAAAAACTGGCGTCCTGGGCAATTTGTTATGATACGCCCCACTTCATTTGGATTTGAAATTCCTTGGGCGCGTCCCTTTGGTATTTGCCATGTGACATCGCAGCATCTTATTTGCTTTTTTCAAGTGGTGGGTAAGGGCACAGAGCGCATGGCGCAACTAAAACAGGGCGATTTAGTACAAGTTTGGGGGCCGCTGGGTAATGGTTTTGTAGTAGAACCAGAAAAGCAAACTTTGTTGCTTGCCGGAGGTATGGGAATAGTGCCTTTTGTGGGTTATGTGCATGAGCATCCAAAGCCTTGGAATCTTTCTA
>CAYJNA010000035.1:0-21935 GCA_964371225.1 uncultured Desulfovibrionaceae bacterium | reverse complement strand
GCTCCATTTCACTTTCGGCGCGCAGCCAGTCAAGTTCGGTGGTTTCCCCTTGTTTAAAGCGCTCAGCGTAAATCTTCAGCGCTTTTTTACGGGACTCAAAAGTACGCTTGGCCGTGGAAAGTTGCATATCAAAAGCTAGCAATGTGAAGTAGCCTTGTGCCACTTGTCCGGCAATGGAAAGGCGCAATGCTTCATAACCCACCTTGGTGCTCAAAAGCACATCGCTCAGGCCGGTATAGGCATTGCGATACTTACCCCATAGGTCAAGCTCCCAAGAAGCACCAAAACCAATTTGCGTGGTATTGGTGGCACGTTTAAGTAAGCCTTCTTCAAAATTGTTTCTGTCAACGTTGGGGCCCACTATGGATGTGGAGCTACGTCCGGTACTACCAGTAACATTAAGGCTTGGGAAAAGTGCCGCGCGTGCTTGGCCTATTTGCGAAGCAGCACTGTCAACTTTAGCTAAAGACTGATCAAGGTCTTGATTGTTTTTTAAAGCCTCTTCAATGAGTTTGTTCAATGCGGGGTCTTCAAAACGTGTCCACCAGTCCTGATTCAAGGGCGCGGCACTTAATTGTACCTTCATCCACGCATCCGGCATCACCATTTCTGGTTGTTCGTAATCAGGGGCAAAGGAGCATGCCGAAAGGACGGCGCCGCCAAGGAGCGTCACCACGCCCAAAGTAAGTTTTCGTAATATTGACATTAGATAGTATCCTCACGTTCCTTGATGGGAAGTTTGAATTGTTCGCCGGCCATGGCGTTGGGATCTTTTTTACCCTGAACCCAAAGAGAGAATTGCATAATTACCTTAAAAAAGAAAGGCACAAATAAAGTTGCAATACATGTGGCTGCTAGCATGCCCCCAATAACC
This sequence comes from uncultured Desulfovibrionaceae bacterium, assembly GCA_964371225.1. Classification (GTDB taxonomy): domain Bacteria; phylum Desulfobacterota; class Desulfovibrionia; order Desulfovibrionales; family Desulfovibrionaceae; genus CAYJAD01. Next base: position 21,061 of record CAYJNA010000035.1, on the reverse strand, counting down.
GCAGTACCAATGGCATGGCGACTGTTGGCGCCAGCACCGGTGCTGATGGCTAAGGGCACACAACCCATGATGAAGGCCAGTGATGTCATGATAATAGGTCTAAAGCGCAAACGAGAAGCGTGCATGGCCGCCACGTCAAGGCTTTTCCCTGCGCGCCAGGCTTCTGCGGCAAATTCCACAATGAGGATGGCGTTCTTGGCTGCAAGCCCCACCAGTGTTACCAGAGCCACTTGGAAGTACACGTCGTTAGACAGGTCACGCATCCATGTGGCGGCAATGGCGCCAAATACCCCAAAAGGTACGGCGGTAAGAACGGCCACTGGTAAAGCCCAGCTTTCGTATTGCGCCGCAAGGATGAGGAATACCATGACAAGAGCCAAGATGAAAATGATGACTGTATCAGAAGAAGCCATTTTTTCTTGTAAAGCAGAACCAGCCCAACCCAAAGCATAATCGGAGGGCAATATTTTAGCGGCTTCTTCTTCCACAGCGGCCAGAACCTGACCTGTGGAATAGCCGGGAGCAGGAGAACCGATAATATGCGCAGCAGGGAAGCCATTGTAGCGTTCTACCACTTGAGGTGCCACGCGGCGTTCCATGGTTATGAGGGTATTTAAAGGAATCATTTCACCTTTATTGTTTTTTACGCTCATATCTGCCAAGGTTTCCGGTAACATACGGTAATCTTGTTCAGCTTGCATAAGTACTTGGAAGGTACGGCCTATGTAGTTGAAGTCGTTCACATAGGTGGTGCCAAAAGTGCCTTGCAATACGGAGTACACCGCTGCAATGCTAACACCTTGGGCTAAAGCACGTTCTCTATCAAGGTTTGCATAGTACTGGGGCGATGAGGTGGAGAAGAGGTTTTGTATGGAACCCACTTCAGGACGCGCTTGTACAGCGGTGGCAAGCTTGGTAGTCCATGCTTGTAAATCGTCCAAGGAGCCTGTGCCACGGCTTTGAATAAAGCCATCAAAACCACCAGTGGTACTCATACCGGATATAGGCGGTGGTTCAAAAGCAATAACCATGGCTTGCGGCATGCTCATACCCATCATAAAGGCTTGTTTAGTAAGGGTGGTAGCACTCATGCTGGGGTCTTGGCGATCTTTCCAATTTTTCAAAACAGTAAAGAAGGTACCATAGTTGGTTTTAGCGCCAAAGGAAGTTAAGTCCATGCCTGTGATGGAAATAACATCTTCTACAGCAGGGTTAGCCATAAATTGTTTTTCAATTTCATTCATGGTTTTATGTGTTTGAGAAAGAGCCAAACCATCCACAGAAATACTCATACCAAGAATATAACCTTGGTCTTCACCGGGAACTAATGATGTAGGCACGGTTTTAAAGAGCCAGCCCATACCCACAAGCATAAGCACAAAGAGTAACATGGAAACAAAGCCCATATTTTTTAAAGCACGTACTATACGCACATAGCGGTGGGTAACATTAGCAAACCAATTATTAAACCATACAAAAACAAAGGCAGGTTTATGACCTTTGACATGGGGCTTAAGTAAAAGACCGCATAAAGCGGGTGTTAGGGTTAAAGCCACAATGCCTGATAAAATAACGGATATGGAAATGGTGATGGCGAATTGTTTATACATTTCACCAGCAAGGCCGCCCATGAAGGATACAGGTACGAATACGGCGCACAGTACCAGCACAATGGCGATAACTGGGCCTGTAACTTCTTGCATGGCCTTATTGGTAGCTTCTTTAGCATTTTTATGCTCGGTACGCATGATGCGTTCCACGTTTTCCAGTACAACAATGGCGTCGTCCACCACAATACCAATGGCAAGTACCATACCAAAAAGGGTCAGAGTATTAATGGTATAACCAAGGGCATACATGCCGGCAAAAGTACCAATGATGGACACGGGCACTGCCAAACACGGAATAAGCGTTGCGCGCCAGCTTTGAAGGAAGATATATACCACGATGAACACCAGCACCATGGCTTCAGCCAAGGTCATAATAACTTCATCAATGGATGCTTGTACGAAGACGTTGGTATTAAAAGGTATATCATAGGCTATGCCGTCGGGGAAGCGTTGTGCAATTTCTTCAAGCTTTTCTTCCACAAGACGCCCAGTTTCAATGGCATTGGCACCAGGTAATAGGAATACACCTGCCATTTTAGCTGTTTTGCCATTGAGCTCGGAGTCTACGCTATAGTCCTTACCGCCAAGCTCCACGCGGGCTACGTCTTTTACATATAAAAATGATCCGTCAGCTTCAGCTCGTACCACAATGTTACCAAACTCTTCAGGGGTCACAAGGCGACCCTTGGTGTCAATTTGCCATGTGAGTTCAATATCACTGGGGGCAGGAGTTGCGCCTATGCGGCCGGGAGCAAATTGCGCATTTTGGTCGCGAATGGCATTGGCTACGTCGGAAGGTTGTAATTGGTACTTGGTTAATTTGTCGGGGTCTACCCAGATGCGCATGGAATAGTCCAAAGCACCAAAGATAGAACAATCCCCCACACCGGGCAGACGCTTTACTTCGTCCACAATATTATTTTTTAAATAGTTGTTGAGATACACGGCATCATAACGCCCGTCAGGTGAATACAAAGAAATAATTTGTAACATGGACGGGGATTTTTTTGTCACCGAAACACCTTGGCTGCGCACTTCGGCAGGCAAAAGGTTTTGCGCAAGGTTCACTTTATTGTTTACGTTAACCAAGGCAATGTCGGGATCTGTACCTAGCTTAAAGAACACGTTAATGGTACCGGAGCCGGAACCGGAAGCGGCGTTGGAGTTCATGTATAGCATGTCTTCCACACCGTTGATGGCATTTTCTAACGGGCTGATTACTGTATCTGAAATGGTCACCGCTGACGCACCGGGATAGGAAACACTTACGGTGACTTGCGGTGGAATAAGATCAGGATACTGTGCAATGGGTAAGGCAAAAATAGCCAAGCCGCCCACCAAGGTGATGAGCAGAGAAATAACCGTAGACAAAATGGGTCTACGCAAGAAAAAGTTGGCTTTTGAGCCTGAATCTGTAGCGTTACTCATAAATAGCCTACCTATTGTTTACCGGTGGAGTCTGAAGGTATATCTTCAGTGGCAGCTTCATTGCCAGCAGTGTTTTGCTCTTCTGCGCTTTTGCTTTCAGCTGGAGGTGTTGCTCCTGCGGGGGCGCCTTGGCCTGCTTGGGCAGGGGGGGCAATGGTTACAGGAGCGCCGGGTCTTGCCTTCACAAGGCCGTCAATAATAATGCGCTCACCGGCTTGTAGGCCTGCTTCAATTAAGTACATTTGTCCCACATTCATGGTCACTTGCACAGGGCGCATTTGCACAATGGTCTTTTCATCCACAATCATGGCCACAGAGCCCATTTGTGTGTTAAGAATAGCGCGTTGTGGTACAAGAATGGCATTTTTTAATACGGCGCCTTTTAAGAATATACGTGCGTATTGACCGGGATATACGGCATCATTTTTGTTTTCAAAGGTGGCTCTTGCCTTAACCACACCAGTGGATTGGTCTACTTGAGAATCAACAAAAGTAACTTTACCTTCTACAGGGTACATGCCGCCGCTCACAAGGCGAATGGTGGCTGTATAGGCATTGTTTTCAGGTAAAACTAAACGTCCCTGACGCACCAATTGTTGATTACGTAAATAGGTGGTGCCGGGAAAGGCAAAGTTCACAAAAAGCGGATTTGTTTGATTGATGGAAGTCATAAGCGTGCCATTATTAACAAGGTTGCCGGCAGTAACAGCTTCTTTACCGGAATAGCCGGAAACGGGTGCTGTCACTTGGCAATAATCCAAGTTAATTTGAGCAATGCGCATATCTGCCTTGGCGGAAGTGTAGGCCGCAAGAGCTACATCGCGTTCTTTTTGACTCACGGCATTTTTGGAGTACAAGGGGCGAATACGATTCCACTCTCTTTCTGCTTGCTCAAATTGTGCCTTGGCTTGATTCATGCGTGCTTCATATTCATCACGCTCAAGCTGGAATAGAATTTGCCCTTCGTTGACATATTCACCTTCCACATACAGGCGTTCTTTAATGAGCGCTTGTACGCGCGCACGCACCTCAACAGCACGTGAGCCCTGCGTCACCGCTTGAAAATTCATCTCCAAGGGATAGTCTTGTGTTTTAACTTCCATAACAGAAACAAGCGGCGGAGGCATGGCGCCTGGGCCTGCTGGCTGGCCGGCTTTTTTATCTTCGCAGCCTACTACGAAAAGCATGGCACAAATGACCATGGCCAAGGAGCGGATTTTACGTGATAACATGTGCTTTCTCCTATGAAAACTGTGTTCTTATGTGAAAAAAATTATACAACGGTATATGGTAAATCTACTGCGTACGCGTTTTTTGTTTTAGGCATTACGCGCTACTTCTGAGAGTTTACGGGTTAGGTAGATGAGTTGTTCCCACTCTTCATGAGAAAAATGCTCTTTAAGGTTGTTTTGCACCCTTTTGGCCACTTGCCAACAAGGATTCCGTAAGGCTTGCCCTTCTGCGGTCAAAAAAATTCTTCTTTGTCTTTCATCGCTTTTAACTTGTTTTCTTTGCACATAGCCTTTGCGCTCAAGGGAGTCCACAAGTCTGCTGGTGCTAGATTTTTCTTGAAACAATAAAGCCGATATTTCCTGTTGTGGTCTACCGTCTTGTATGAAAAGCGTAAACAGAAGGCGACATTGTTCTGCAGTAAGGTTAATGCCAGAGTCATGTAGCTCACGCGCAAAGATGCGTATCATTGAAAAATGACTCACGCCCACATAGCGGCCTAGAGCTTGCTCTAAAAAGATTTCTAATTCTGTAGTGTTCACGAAAGTTGTGTAAACAACTAAATGTGCTGTGTCAAGCCTCTTTCTTCTCTTTAGGTGCAGTATTGCCATAATATATAGTGATTTTTTCTTGATGCCATCGCAAATAACATGAGAAAAAAGACACAATCTCTGCCACTGACTGTGTGGCTGTATACAAGAGAAATGACCTTGTAGCTTCGCGCATGTGGGAGCTCGAGAAAGGAAAAAATACCATGGAGAGAAGGCAACAAGCCAGTACTACGCAAAAAGACAGCTTTTGTGAGCAAAACTCCTAGGAAAAAAAAGCTAGTTTTTTATGAGCAAATATGGTAAAACTATGCCAGTTATTGTAATAATTAGATTTTTTACGTATGCCTTTTGTGGAGTTTTAGCAAAAGCGCAGTATTTTATTTGAACATTTAGGAGGAAATGAATGAAACGTTTAGCTCTTTTAGTTGTCCTTGTGTGCGCCCTAGGCGCTGGCTTTGGTTGTTCTTCTAAAACCGCCAATACAGGTGCAACACCTGCTGTGGATAGTCATTGGACACCCGCAGAACAAGCTGCCATTCAACAAATCACCGATGGTCGTGTACACTTTGAATTTAATAAGTACATCATCACTGCTGAAGGCAAACAAATTTTAGCGCAAAAAGCCGAACTTATGAAGGCTAACCCCCGTATTCGTGTGCGCATAGAAGGCAATTGTGACGAAAGAGGCACTCAAGAGTATAACTTAGCTCTTGGTGAGCGTCGCGCTCGTGCTGCTTTTGAATACCTTGTTATGCTTGGTGTAAACCCAGCTCAAATGGAACTTTTAAGCTTCGGTAAAGAAAATCCTCTTGTTTCTGGTACTGGCGAAGCCGTATGGGCACAAAATCGTCGTGATGACTTCAAGGTTATCAACTACTAAGATTTGTGAATCATAAGTATGTAAAAAGGGGAAGCATTTGCTTTCCCTTTTTTCGTTATAATTTCCACTACAAAATGAGGTATGTATGAATATTGTGGTACTTGATGGTGAAATTTTAAACCCAGGCGATTTGTCATGGGCACCCTTGGAAGCTTTAGGGCAAGTGACTTTTTATGCTAGCACAAATCCTGAAGAAGTGGTGCAAAGAGCTCAAAATGCCGATGTGCTTATTACTAACAAAACTCGTTTGACTGCTGATACCATTGCCGCCTTACCTAACTTAAAATATATTGGTGTCTTTGCCACTGGTTATGATGTTATTGATATAGCCGCCGCTGCACAGCGTTCCATACCGGTATGTAATGTGGTTGCCTATGGTGTAGGCACCGTGGCACAACATGTTATGGCACTTATTATGGAATTGAGCAAAAAGATTACAGACCACAGCCACAGCGTTAAATCTGGAGAGTGGAATAAACGCAATGAGTGGTGCTATTGGCTTGCCCCCCTACGTGATTTTGGAGATATGCGTATGGGCGTGGTGGGTTTTGGCAATATTGGCCAAGAAGTGGGGCGTATGGCGCATGCCTTGGGTATGCAAGTACAAGCGTATAATCGCTCCCCTAAGTTATGTCAGGGCTACCCTTGTGATTTTGTAGATCTAGATACATTATTTACTACTTCGGATGTTATTTCACTGCATTGCCCTTTGACGGAAGAGTCTCGACATTTGGTAAATGCACAGCGTCTTGCCAGCATGAAGCCCGGCGCTTTACTTATAAATACAGCACGTGGCGCTTTAGTAGACGAAGTGGCGGTGGCAGCGGCTTTGCAAAGCGGCCATCTAGGCGGTCTTGGAACGGATGTTCTTTCCACAGAGCCACCCGCGCAGGATAATCCTTTGTTGTCTGCTCCTCATTGCCTTATTACGCCGCATATAGCTTGGGCTACGGCCAAAGCCAGAGCCAATATTGTACGTTTGGCGGCAGAGAATGTGGCAGCGTGGCAAAAGGGAAAAGTGCAAAATTGCGTTAATGCACAACTCATGGCTTAAGATGTTGTGCTCCTGTAGATATAAGCAGCAAGGGTAAAAGCGTGCGTACAGATATACATACCCATGCCTTTCATCCTAAAATAGCCGCCAAGGCCGTGGCACGTTTAAATGCACATTACGGTATAACGTGTACTGGCCTTGGCACTATGGATGATCTTTTAGCGCAGGAAAAAGCGGCCGGTATAGAACGTTGTGTGATTTTATGTGCGGCCACTGCCGCCGCGCAAGTGATTCCGGTGAATAATTATGCCATTGCCATGCAAAAAGAGCATGAAAATGTGCGGGCTTTTGGTTCCATTCATCCAGACTATGCGGAGTGGCAAAAAGAGTTGGCGCGTCTTAAAGCGCATGGCATACAAGGCCTTAAATTGCATCCGGAGTTTCAATCCTTTTGGCTTGATGATGTGCGCTTAGTATCCATTATAGAAGAAGCCCACAAAGATTTTATCTTTCAAATACATATTGGGGACGTACTCCCCCCCGAAAAAAATCCTTCCTGCCCCTATAAGATGGCGCAGCTTTTAGATGCCTTTCCAAATATGCGCCTTATTGCCACACATCTTGGTGGCTTTAGGCAGTGGGAGGCCGCAAGTACTGCCTTGGTGGGCAGAGATATTTGGCTAGAAACATCCAGTAGTACTCCCTATATAGAAGGTGGCCTTTTACGGCAAATTATACAAAAACACGATCAAGAACGTATTTTATTTGGTTCTGACTATCCTCTATACACACCGGCGCAAGAATTACAGCGTTTGCAATGTAAGGCGCAATTGTCAGATGTGCAGTTAGAGACGTATTTGCATAATGCTGATAAAATTTTGCCTTTATCTTTAAATTAAAAATGTTTTAAACATGTTACTGCAAAATGAGCCTGTTCTCACAGGCAGAAAACGTCATTATTCAACCTTGAAAACACATAAAAATAGCATGTAGCTCTGCCATAAGTGCTTTTTCTTGCTCAAAAATAGACTCTAAGGTATAGTGAAAGTACTCGCTGTGTCAGAGGATTTATTGCATATATCCCTTAACCAAGGTAGTGAGCGTATGTTTTCAAAAAGAATCTTTGTTTTAGTAAGTATGTTATGCACTGTGATGGCTTTGGTGGCTTGTAAAACGCAAGTAAGTACAGAAGTTTCTGCTAAAGACCTTTTCGAATCTGCTTCTAAAAGCATACCGGGTGAAATTCTTGTGCCTGTGCTTGCTTGTAACGATTATAAAGAAAAGGAAAAAGAGTCTTCTTCTTTGATACAGGTGAAAAAACAAATTCCTGAAATTTTTTCTGAAGCAAAATACGAGGCTTGCTTGAAAGAGGGAAGTAACTCCTTTGCGAAATTTAGCCTTCCCATTGGGCTTGATAAAGACAATGACGGGAAATTTTTCTTGGAAAATTCATTAAATATCATTTCTTATGGTTCGCACTTTGTAAGTCTTGGTATTCCCGACGCCATACGAAAAAGTGTTAATGATAAAAAATCTTCCAATGCAGAATTTTCTTTAGATGTGCGTATAAAAGTGAAAAACGACACGGGGAAAAAATTCTCCTATAATGTTTTTTCTGCCTATATAGATACGCAACCACAAGTCTATGCAACACTTCAAGCCAAGGCAAATGCGACTTTTGAAGTGAAGCTTTCTGATGTTTCTGTGGATGAAGCTTTAAAAAATTCCATTACGCAAGTCTTAACTCGCTAATTTTGAAAACGGGGCAAAAAGTACGTATTTTTTGCCCCAACTTTCTGAAGATGAAGGAATAAAAGTGTGGCTTGTCTTTTTTCTCCCTCTTGTCAGAAGGAGGAAAAGGACTTATTTTAGTGTGATACCCGTAGGGCGAGCGGTATTTTGAGGGAAATGTGCTGAAATAAGAAAAAAGTATTGACATTTAAGACATTTTTCTATAAATTCGCGCTTTAGCTTTAACAACAATCACAACAGTTTACGAGGATACCATGCCTACAAATTTTGGTAAAGCCCTTACCTTCGATGATATTTTATTACTGCCCGGTTATTCTGAAGTCACGCCAGACCTAGTAGATATTACAACCCAACTCACCAAATCCATTGCCTTACGCATTCCAATGCTTTCTGCCGCCATGGACACGGTGACAGAATCTGCCATGGCCATTTCCATGGCACGTATGGGTGGTATTGGTATTGTGCATAAAAATATGACCATTGAGCGTCAACGTCTGCAAATTGAAAAGGTGAAAAAGTCTGAAAGCGGAATGATTTTAGACCCCATTACCGTTTCTTCCAGCGATACGGTAAAACAAGCTTTGGATCTTATGGCAGAGTATCGCGTGTCAGGTTTGCCTGTGGTGGACGGTGACAAATTAGTGGGGATTCTTACCAACCGTGACGTGCGCTTTATTCAAGATGGTTCTGCCATTATGGTACGCGAAGTGATGACGTCAAAAAATCTTGTGACGGTGCCCATTGGTACGTCTCTTGACGAAGCTCGTAATCATTTGCATGAGCACAGAATTGAAAAGCTCTTAGTGGTAGATGGTGGCGGACGTTTACGCGGCCTTATCACCATGAAAGATATTGATAAAGTGCAAAAATATCCCACTTCTTGTAAGGATGATAAAGGCCGTTTGCGCGTAGGTGCCGCCATTGGTGTGGGCAATCTAGAGCGCGCGGAAGCATTGCTTGATGCCGGCGCTGACGTGTTGGTATTGGATTCTGCTCATGGGCATTCCACCAATGTGTTACGCTCCATTGCAGACATCAAGGCTGCTTTCCCTCATTGTCAGTTGGTGGCAGGAAATGTGGGTACCTATGAAGGTGCCAAGGCCATTTTCCAAGCTGGTGCTGACACTGTTAAAGTGGGCATTGGTCCCGGTTCCATTTGCACCACACGTATTGTGGCCGGTGTGGGCGTGCCGCAAGTAACAGCCATCCAAGAAGCTGCTCGCGCCGCCAAAGAATTTGATCGTTGCTGTATCGCTGATGGTGGCATTAAGTTCTCCGGCGATATAGTAAAGGCTTTAGCCATGGGTGCCAATACCATTATGATTGGCGGTCTCTTTGCCGGCACAGAAGAAAGCCCCGGCGAAACCATCTTATATCAAGGTCGTACCTATAAAATTTACCGCGGCATGGGTTCCATTGACGCCATGAAAGAAGGCTCTTCTGATAGATACTTCCAAGAAGCCTCTAAGAAGTTGGTGCCAGAGGGCATTGTGGGACGTGTACCCTATCGCGGCGGCGTTATGGATTCCATTTATCAGCTCATGGGCGGCTTGCGTTCCGGTATGGGCTATGTGGGCGCCAAAGACCTACAAGAGTTACAAGAAAAAACTCAATATTGCGAAATTTCTGCTTCTGGCTTGCGTGAAAGCCATGTGCATGATGTTATCATCACCAAAGAAGCCCCCAACTATCGCATAGATAATTAATAAGGTTTAGCCTTATATATGTATTCAAAGAGGGATATATGCATTTTTTACGAAAAAGTGCATATATCCCCCCTGTGTTTTACAAGAGTTAGACGGTGTGCCTTATCCGCAACACTTCACCAAGGAAGAAATTATGCCAAGTAAAGTAATTATTATTGATTATGGCTCTCAAGTGACCCAGCTTATTGCACGTCGTGTGCGTGAAGCCGGTGTATACTCTGAAATTCACCCCTGCAATGTGACCGCAGAGGCTGTAAAGGCCATGAACCCCGATGCCATCATTTTATCTGGTGGCCCTGCCTCGGTGGGCGAAGATGACGCCCCCACCTTAGATACGGGCTTTTTGAATCTTGGTGTGCCTGTGCTTGGCATTTGCTACGGCATGCAGCTTTTAGCACAAAATCTTGGCGGAACTTTGGCACAGTCAGTAACTCGTGAATATGGGCCTGCAGAGCTTTCCTTTGTGGCCGACTCCCCCTTGTGGGCAAATTTAGATAAGGGGCAAAAATCCCGCATTTGGATGAGTCATGGCGATAAGGTAAAGAGCGTTCCGGCTGGTTTTTCCATCATTGCAAGCACACCCACATTAGAAGTGGCCGCCATGGCTGATGAAGCTAAGAAAATCTACGCTGTGCAATTCCACCCCGAAGTGCATCATAGCGTGGACGGCGAAAAAATTATTCGTAACTTCATTTTTGAAATTGCGAAAATCACACCGGATTGGTCCATGTCTTCTTTCTGTACACGTTGTGTGGAAGAAATGGCTGCCGCCGTGGGGCCTGATAGCCATGTGGTATGTGCTCTTTCCGGCGGTATTGATTCCACTGTGGTGGCTGTGCTCTTACACAAGGCCATTGGTCATCGCTTGCACTGTATCTTTGTAGATAATGGCGTATTGCGTTTGAATGAAGGCGAAGAAGTTGTTAATTACTTACGCGAGCATTTTGACTTAAATTTAAAATTTGTGCAGGCACAAGATCTCTTCCTCAACAAACTTAAAGGTGTGGAAGATCCTGAGAAAAAACGCAAAATCATCGGGCATACCTTCATTGAAGTCTTTGATGAAGAAGCTAAAGCTCTTGGTCAAGTAGATTATTTGGCTCAAGGAACTTTATATCCTGACGTCATTGAATCCATTTCTCATAAAGGCCCCAGCGCCGTCATTAAAAGCCATCACAATGTGGGCGGCTTGCCAGATACCATGAAAATGAAGCTCATAGAACCTTTGCGCGAACTCTTTAAGGATGAAGTGCGTAAAGTGGCTGCAGAACTGGGCATGCCGGATTCCATTGTTTGGCGTCACCCCTTCCCTGGGCCAGGTCTTGCCATTCGTATTCTTGGCGAAATAACCGAAGAGCGTTTAGATATTTTACGTAAAGCAGATAAAGTGGTACAAGAAGAACTCAAAGAGTCCGGCTGGTACCGCAAGGTATGGCAAGGCTTCGCTGTGCTTTTACCCTTAAAGACCGTGGGTGTCATGGGGGATGGACGCACTTATGAACACGTTATTGCTTTGCGCATTGTGGATAGTGTAGACGCCATGACAGCCGATTGGGCGCGCTTACCTGCAGATTTGTTGGAGCGCATGTCCAGCCGCATTATCAATGAAGTAAAGGGTGTCAATAGAGTGGTATACGATATTTCTTCTAAGCCACCTAGCACCATTGAATGGGAATAGTTGAAAACGTGCTCTAAAAGGGAATCTACCATGAAAGCTTTGTTTTTTTGCTGCATTGCAATGAAGAAAGCAAGGCCTTTGTAGCAAAAAAAGGCCGTGGGCTAGCCGCCCCTTTAAGAATACTTTTTTGAGTCATTAAAATATTTGTGTTATTTGATGACGGATGCGGGATATATCCCTTGTCCGTCATCATTTGTATACTCATGTATACTAAGAGGTGAATCATGTTCGGCATTGGGAGTACAGAGCTTTTAGTTATTTTAATTGTGGCTTTGGTGGTTTTGGGCCCCAAATCTCTACCCGGTATTGCTAAAACTGTGGGTAAGGTCATGGGCGAATTTCGCCGTGTGTCCACGGAATTTCAGCGCACCATGAATGCGGAAGTTGCCAATGATGAACATGAAAAACGTAAAAAAGAAGCTGAAGAAGAGCTTTTTGGCAAAGAAACTGCCAGCGCAACCACAAAGGGCACACCGGCACAAGGCCCCACAGTGGGAAATGATGTGGTGAGCGACGCCAGCACTGCCAAAGAAAGTCCTGTGGTGGAAACCACCGCGGCCACAATAACTACCGCGGCGCAAGAGCAAAGCCCAGCATCTCCCTTAGAAGCCGCTGTGGCCAAAGCAGAAGCGGAAGCCGCCAGTGTAGACGTTGCAGCACCCATGACACAAGAGCTTCCTTTAACTGGCACTGAACCCATGAAGGATAAGGCATGAGTAGCGAAAAAGACCTTGCAGCTTCTTCCGTCTCTGTGGCGGCTTCTGAAAATGCCCCATCAGACTCCTCCCATGCTCTTTCTGCCCCTGCTGCGACGCCTGTTTCCTCCGATACTACGTCACCTGATGCTTTAGGCGCTAATCTTGACGTGACAGGCAGTGCCGAGGCCATGAAGGAAGAAACAGAAAGCGCAAGCCAAGAAACGGAAATTTTAGAAGGCATAGTACCGCCACCTGCCAAAGAAGACAGTACTGCATCTTCATCTCCCATAATAAGTGATGCCGCACAGGCAAGAGATACAGAGCAGAACGCTTCTCCCGCGGCTGAAGATGCAGCGCCACAAGACGGCGTACCTCAAGACAACACGCCACAAGACGTATCTGCTCAGGAAGAAGAATCTTCTCCCGTAGAAAAAAGTTTTGCTGATTTAGAAAAGAAAAAACGTACACCACCACCGCGTAAAACTCGTGAAGAGCGCGGCCTTCCTCCAGAGGGTGAGGAGCCAGAAGAAGAACCCAAGGGTATGACCCTCATGGAGCATCTTTCCGAATTACGTACTCGCTTGGTACGTTCTTTCATAGCTGTGGGTTTAGCCTTTGTGGTGTGTTACTCTTTTGCAGAACAGCTCTTTGCCGAACTGTGTAAACCGCTTATCAATGCTTTGCCTGAAGGGTCTAAGCTCATTTTTACAGCCTTGCCGGAAGCTTTTTTCGTGTACGTGCAAGTGGGACTTTTAGCAGCTCTTTTCGTGGCATCGCCCTTCATATTTTATCAAATTTGGAGTTTTGTGGCGCCGGGTTTGTACGAAGATGAAAAAAAATATATGATACCCATGGCTGTTATTTCAGCAGGTTTTTTCATTGCCGGTGCTTCCTTTTGTTTTTTCATGGTATTCCCTTATGCCTTTACTTTCTTTGTGGGTTTTGCCAGTGAAGACATAGCAGCCATGCCTTCTTTGTCACAATATTTAAGCTTTGCCATGAAATTGCTCATAGCTTTTGGGCTTATTTTTGAAATGCCGCTTTTTACATTTTTCTTGGCGCGCATGGGGGTAATTACGGCAGATCTTATGCGTAAAGTTCGTAAATATGCCGTCTTATGTTCCTTCATCATTGCGGCCATACTGACCCCTCCTGATGTGATTTCGCAATTGCTCATGGCCTTACCCATGATGCTCCTTTATGAAATGAGTATTGGCGTGGCGGCGTTGTTTGGGCGTAAAAAGAAAAAAGAAGCAGATACCAATGAAGAACAATCAGAAGCTGAAGTAGAGAAATCTTCTGCACACAGCGAAAAACAAGATGAGGCCAAGGCATGAGTAGAGCAGTACGTACAGCAAGCATAGCGCGTTGCACCAAGGAAACAGACATCACTCTTTCCCTCACAGTGGAAGGTTCAGGACAAGTAGAAGTGCAAACAGGTCTTGGCATGTTGGATCACTTACTGACCCTTACTGCTTTTTGGGCAAATTTTGATCTGCAGATTCAGTGTACAGGGGATATGCATATTGACGGACATCATACGGCTGAAGATGTGGGCTTATGTTTTGGTCAAGCCCTTATGGACGCCCTTGGTGACCGTAAAGGCATAGCGCGTGTGGGGCATGGGCGTGTTCCCATGGATGAAGCCTTGGCCGATGTGACCTTAGATATTTCAGGACGCCCGTGGCTAGAGTGGCGCGGGGACGAACTTTTACCCCCATTACTGGGAGGTGAAGAGTCTGACGTTTGGCGTGAATTTTATAAGGCCTTTGCTTCGGCTTTGCGTTGTAATTTGCACGTGTCTTTTCTTTATGGTAAAAATGGGCATCACTTGGTGGAGTCGGTGGCTAAGGGCTTAGGTCTTGCCTTGGCGCAAGCTGTGGCTTTGCAGGGGAGTGCTGTACGCAGTACCAAGGGTGGGCTAGATTAATGTCTTGCTTTACAGTGCCGTCCGTTTTTTGTAGCATAAGCGCTATATCAAGCTCTTTTGCTGGGCAAAAGGTACGCCGCTGTATGTGTTTGTTCCTTGTATTATGCTCCATGACCTTACTCATGGCGTGTAAAAAAGACGTGGTGCCTGCACATAGTACGGCAACACTCGTTCCCCATGAAGCGCGTGTGGGGTTGGTGCCTTTCACACAACCTACGCACGTAGGAGAATTGCTCACGGGAGCTTTGCCGCAAAAGCAAGGGTACATTGCTAAAGAAGATATGCTGGGTCTTGACCGTATGCTAGACACAGCTCTTTTCCAAAAGCAGCGTTATGTGGTGAGCTTGGTTTTGCCGGCATCATGGGGAAAAGTTGCTTTTAGGGGTAAAGCTGCTCCTGCGGCTTTGGCTTATTGGTTGCAATATGGCAAAGAGCATAAGCTTGATTATTTAGTGGTTCCGCAAGTAATTACATGGCATCAACGTCATGGAGGGCGCGCTGGAGCCAGTGAGTCCGCGCATATCCGTACAGAAATGTATTTGTTGGATATACGTAAAGGACGTATCTATGGGCGTTCTATTTTTGAGGAAAAGCAGGTGGGATTGTTGGAAGATATCTCCCAAGTGCAGACCTTTTTTAAACGTGGTGGTAGCTGGGTGACGGCGCAAGAGCTTACACAAGAGGCCATCCTTAAAGGCATACAGGAATTAGGATTGTAAATGATTATTTTTCCCGCTGTAGATATTCAAAATGGTAAGGCCGTGCGTTTAAAGCAAGGTCGTGCGGAAGAAAGCACTGTTTTTGAAAATGACCCCATCAAAGCCGCTTTGTCATGGCAAGAAGCCGGTGCGCAGTGGTTGCATGTGGTGGATTTAGACGGTGCCTTTGGCGGACGTGCCACTTCGTACAAAATTGTTGCCGATATTTGCCAAGCTTTACGTATTCCGGTGCAAATTGGTGGTGGCATAAGAGATATGCAAACGGCGCAAAATTATATTGATGCCGGTGTGGAACGTCTTATTATTGGCACCATTGCCTTGGAAGAACCCAAGCTTTTTGCAGACCTATGCATAGCATTTCCGGGACGTGTGGGTATTTCTTTGGATGCAGATAATGGCACACTCAAGACCAAGGGCTGGGTGGAAGAATGCGAAAAAACCATTGAAGAGGTGCTTCCGCGCTTACAAGATGTGGGCGCTGCCTTTATTATTTATACAGATATTGCCCGTGACGGTATGCAAAGCGGCGTCAATGTGGCAGCCTTGGAGCGCATCTGTAAAATAGCTACTATCCCTGTGATAGCAGCAGGTGGTGTGGCTACGCTTGATGATGTGAAAGCATTGTATCCACTTTCTGTGAATAGCACTTTGCAAGGTGCCATTAGTGGCCGCGCGCTGTATGAAGACACGTTGAACTTGCAAGAAGCACATGATTGGATTGCAGCACAAAAATAAAAGCGTGCCATAAGAATGTTGTAAAGGAGGCTTTGCCACGGTGAGGCCTCTTTCGCTTTTTTGTCTTTTGCTTTCGCCCTAATGCCCATGACTTTTTTACAGCCTCGTACAGCCCATGGTGTAAAAATCCTCTTTACGTGTTTATTCCATCATAGAGACCTCTGCACAATTATTTTCAAATATAACTTTGTATTTGAAATTTGAAAAACTGTTCGAAGTGTAAAATAACATGTGCAGAGGTAAAGGCACAAAAAATCAATTATTTAACGGCGAAGCAAAGCTGCGCCTATTTTTGATTTTTGGTCGCATTGACTGTTGTCAACGCTCCATGAGACCTTACGCAATGAATTGCACAGAGGTTTCTCATAGCATAAAATAAAAAATTCTAGCCTCTCCCGCAGTGGTGTTATGTATAAACTTAGGAAAATAGTATGATTAAAATTGTAAGAGCTAAATTGCACGGTATATTTGTTACCGATGCAGATTTAAATTATCGTGGTTCCATTACTTTAGACCCTATCGTGTGTCGTAAAGCAGGTATTTACCCTTTAGAATATGTGGAAATATGGAATAAAACCAATGGGCAGCGCATATCTACCTATGTTATATATGGGGAAGCTGGTTCGCAATGCTGTGTGCTTAATGGTGCAGCCGCGCGTTGTTGCCAAAAGGGCGATGAAATCATTGTGGCTGCATCGGAATATGTATTGTCTCCCAAAGAAATTGGGGAACACAAGCCTGTGGTGCTGAACTTTAATAAGGACAATAGCATAAAAGAAGTATTGCTTTATGATGCGTATAGGGACGAACAAGGCGATTTTCAATTTAGAATAGTGCCGGAGTAAAACATACAGCTTGCCTGTGTACTTCACACTTGCCCCGCACAGTTAAATGGCCTATAATGTCGCCTTTATCAGTGCTCATGCTTTTTTAAAATCCATGGAAAAATACAGTAGTATTGGAATTTTTATGCAAGATATATCATGTAAAATACGGCGCATTACCAGTGCAAGTGCATTGCTTTTTTGCATCTTAGGTCTTTCTGCTTGTCTTAGTACGGCCTTGTTGCGTAGTGAGCCTGCTTCTTCGCAGCATGCAAATTCAAGTGGAACTCCAAGCGGAACTCAAAGTACAAACGCTACATCCCCCGCCTCAAGCCCTGCTACACCCGCCATATCCACTTCAGGCTCCGCTTCTCAATGGAACGATGCGGCCTATGCGTGGCGGCTGGGTAATTTTGAACGCGCAGAAAATCTGTATAAAGATTTAAGCGAAAGTACTAGCCTCTCCAGTGCAGAAAAAACAGAAGCTTTACAGCGTCTTGCTCTAGCTGCAACGCATAATAATCGCCCTCACTCTGCTTTGGATGCCTTGGAAAAATGGCAAAAAAGCACCCCTGAGGCAGAGCAATCTCCTTTATGGCAAGATGCTTGGCTACGTTCAGTGCATACATTAAGCCCTTCCGCGGCGCAAGATCATGCGCAAAAGCTGTGGAATCAAGGGATGAGTTCAGAATCTTCGCGCGCCATGGCTGCCATGACACTTATGGGGCAGGGCTGGGATGCAGAGCAAAGTATGCAAGCGCTACCGCTCATGGCCGATTTTTATGCAGAGCAAGACATGCTACGCAAACAAAACCTTGAGCGCATTGTGGCAAAAGAAGTTAAAAATATTCCTGATTCCACCTTGCTTGCCCTAAGTCAGAAGATTGTAGATAGCAAAGTGTATACCTTTCCTGCCAATATTATCCTTTTGGAAGACGGGCGACGGGGCTTAGGGCTCAATAAGGAACTCTTGGCGCAAGTGCAAAATTCTGCACAATATGCCGATAAGAATATAGCTCAAAATATATTGAGCGGTGCTTCTGTGGGTGAGGTGAATTTTGCCAGTCGTGGCATAGATACCGCTTCTGGTACAACACAAGCTTCTGGCACAGTCAGTCCTGCTTCTACTGGGGCGCAGAATAACGCGCATTTATCAGGCATTCCTTTGGCAGGCATTCCTCAGGGCGGTACAGCGCAGGAGCAAAATATTTGTTTGGTGCTGGCCTTACCACAAAGCGGTGCCATCGCATCCATTAGCCAAAAAGTACGCCAAGGGGCAGATGCCGCAGTGCTTGCGTTAAATGGCGCTGGTCGTCAGTTGGAATTACGCCACATTAATACATCACAAAGCTCATGGCTTAGTGAGCTACAGCAATTGCCTTTTCACTGCGCTGTGGTGGGAGGCCCCATTGAGGCGCAAACCCTTACCTTAGCAAAAAGTAATGGTGCCACTGTGCAACGTAACTTCATCACCTTTCTTCCCTCCTTGGAGGGGTATGATGAAGGTGCTGTGGCATGGCGTCTTTTTCCAAGCCCACAAGATCAAGTGGATGCTGTGTTAAGCTTTAGCCGTCAATTGGGCATTACGGATTTTGGTTCCTTCTTTCCTGCTGATACCTACGGCACACGTATGAATGGCACCTTTACCGCGGCAGTGCGTGCCTCCGGCGCCACGGTGCGTGCCGAGGGCTATACAGGCAGTGGCACTAGTGTGTGGAACAAAGCCGCACAAAGTCTTTTACAGCCGCGCACTGTGGGCAATACGCTTCTTTCCACGGCCACCTTCCAAGCGGTATTTATGCCTGATTCATGGAAGAATATGGACGGTATTCTCCATGCTTTTACACAACAAGGGGAAGAGCGCCAAGTGCTGCTTGGCACTACCATTTGGGGGCAAAGCTTTATGCAACCACCGGCGCAAACCAGTAAATGGGGGCTTGCTGTTTTTCCTTCTCCCTTTAATCCCAAGCAAAAGCCCGCCGCCTTACAATCTCTGCCCGATGCCGACATGTGGACAGCCTTGGGCTATGATTTTGTGCAAGTGGGTGCTGGTTTGGGCTTAAGTACAGTGGCACAGCCCACGACCATGAATGCTAAATTACAAAGCTTGCAAGGTGTGAAGTGGAGCATGGCGCCAGTACGTTGGAATGCACAAGGCATTGCCAGTCAAGACTTGATGCTTTTCACTTTTGACTCTCAAGGCGTCACCCTTGCAGATCCCAATGTTATTAATCAACGCCGCGCTGAGGCCATAACGCGTTATGATGCGCTGAACAGCGCCATGCAATAACACTATATTAACATTATTATAGGATATATTATGCCCATTACAACTCAAGATGTACAAAGGATGGCCGCACTTGCGCGTTTAAATATTGATGCGTCCACGCAAGAGCTTTTTGCCAAACAATTTGCAGATATCATAAGTTATATGGATATCTTGGCAGAAGTGGATGTGCAAGGTGTAGAGCCTTTATACAGCCCCGTGTTGCATGATGCGCAATTACGTGTCGATGCTGTAAAAAATGAAGATAATCGTCAAGGTGTTTTAAGTAATGCCCCCCAAAGTGACGGACAATATTTTATTGTTCCCCGTATAGTGTAGGTAAACATGAGCATACATACTTTATCTTTACGTGCCGTGCGTGATGCATTGGCACAAGGTGACATGAGCGCAGAAAGCGTGGTGGCGGCACATATAGCCCGTATTGAAGCCACAGAGCCGCAAGTACAAGCTTTACTGGCGAAGAATACGGAAGCGGCCTTAGAGCAAGCGCGCACCATGGATGCGCAAGGTGTGGACAAAAGCAAACCCTTATGGGGTGTGCCCGTTACGGTAAAAGATGCCATTTGTACCAAGGGGCTTACCACCACGGCAGGTTCAAAAATTTTACAAAATTTTGTGCCTTTTTATGATGCCACAGTGGTGCAAAAGCTTCGTGATGCCGGTGCTATTATCCTTGCAAAAAATAATATGGATGAATTTGCCATGGGCTCCACCACGGAAAATTCCGCCTATCATAACACGCATAATCCGTGGAATGTGCAACGTGTACCCGGCGGCTCCAGTGGGGGCTCTGCGGCATCAGTGGCGGCTATGCAATGCTACGCTTCCCTTGGAACGGATACCGGCGGTTCCATACGTCAACCGGCTTCTTTATGTGGCTGTGTGGGCATAAAACCTACGTACGGGCGTGTATCTCGTTATGGTGTCATCGCTTACGGCTCTTCTTTAGATCAAGTGGGGCCTTTGGCTCGCTCGGTGGAAGATTGCGCCCTTGTATTAGAAAATATTGCAGGGCATGATGTTCGTGATACCACTTCAGACCCTCGTGCTCTTGCTCCTACGGCATACAGTTCCGCTCTTGAAACGCGTCAGGACTTAAAAGGACTGCGTGTGGGCGTTCCTAAGGAATTTTTTACTGAAGGTTTAGATGCTGAAGTGGGCGATGCGTGTACGTCGGCCTTAGAAGTGATGAAAAGCCTTGGCGCGGAATTGGTAGAAGTGAGCTTGCCTCATACCCAAGCTTCCATTGCCACATATTATATTGTGGCAATGGCGGAAGCCAGCTCCAATTTGGCACGTTTTGACGGCGTTCGTTATGGTTATAGATCAGAGAAAAGCCAAGACCTTGCCAGCCTCTATGTGCAGTCGCGCACCGAAGGCTTTGGTAAGGAAGTACAACGTCGTATTATGCTTGGCACCTATGTACTTTCTTCAGGCTATTATGATGCCTATTTCCGCAAAGCGGCGCAAGTGCGTCATTGCATACGTGAAGATTATCGTCAGGCCTTGAGTCAATGCGATGTTATTTGCGGGCCGGTTTCGCCTGTGACGGCGTGGGAAATGGGGCATATGGGAGATAATCCTTTGCAGATGTATTTGAAAGATATTTACACCCTGTCTTTAAATCTTGCAGGTATGCCAGGATTAAGCTTGCCAGTGGGGCTTGGTAAAGAGAGTGGTATGCCGGTGGGTATGCAAATTCTTGGTGATGCTTTTAGCGAAGAATTACTTTTAAGCACAGGGCATGTGCTGGAAAAAGCTTTACCTCCTATGGTGTATACCGGCGTTTAAAAGATGCTAACAGTATGGGAACATGCGCATAGTGTTCCCACCATCGCATAATCGCATGATTTCATGACGCATAAAAAAGAGGAGCTCTTCAGTGATGAAAAGCTCCTCTTTTACGTATAAATAGAGAGTAAGCAGAGTTATTAATTTAGTCGACACTGAAAAACTGCTTAAATACCAGTAAAAATAGAATTTATAGCTTAAAAAGCTTAATAAATTTTTCCAGAAATAAACGTATGGAATACGTTTTC
>CAYJNA010000034.1:0-22015 GCA_964371225.1 uncultured Desulfovibrionaceae bacterium | reverse complement strand
TGCTTGGCAATGGTGTTAAAGCTACAGAAACCTTCACCATTACCACCACCGATAGGTTTGGTGCGTCTGATTCTCAAAATGTAGCCTTTACCGTGACCGGTGCCAACGATCAGCCCGCAGTCCTGACTGAACAAATTGACATGAACTATATCGCCGCCGGTGTAGGACGTGAGAAGGACGGTTCAATCATCACTCTTGATGAAGGTGATGACCCTAAACTTGAAAACGTCATCTACAACGCCGTGCCCGCCAAAATCTTTATTCCCATTTCGGACGATACCGGCGATACTTGGACGCCGCAATTACAATATGGGAGTGCCGGTGAAACTTATACAGGCAATACCATTACCATTGCTGAGCTTGGCAAATTTACCTTTGCAGTCGCCACGGTGGATGAAAAAAGAGGCTATAACGTCACCTTTACCCCCAATGCCGCTTATGCAGAGCACACCAAGGATGAGTTGTCAGAAGGTAGCACTTCCTTGGAAACACTCTACTTCTCCGTGAAGGATAAGCTTGGTCTTGTGAGTGATACAGTTAATTTGAACCTCACCGCAGAGGGCAGCAATGCAGCCCCCACCATGGCTATTACTATTGATGAAGGTTTTGATACTTCAGTAAGTTTACCCAGTGAATTCTTTGAAGATACCACAGTTAATGGCCTTATAGACATAACTGATGATGAAAATATAAACTCTGGTCATTTGCAGATAGTTCAAGGTAGCAAGTTAAGCGGTTACGATATAGAAAAATTAGATTCTAGCACTTTAGACTTAGATGGCACATATGGCACCTTGACCATCATGAAGGATGAACTTACTGGTGAGCTTCATTATGAATATCGCCTAGACCCTGTTGAAGAAAACGCCGCCCTTGACGCTCTTACAAGCAGTAAAGTTAAAGAAAAAGAAAGCTTTGAAATAATCTTTACCGATGAACACGGTGCCTCCGTTACTAAGACCATTGATATCACAGTCAGCGGTGCCAATGTGGCCCCTGAAGTGACACTTAACCCCACAACAGATGGCGCCCTTATTGCCGCCGGTGTGGGGCGTGATAAAGTCGGCGATATTTATGAAGTAGGTGAAAAGTACGAAAACGTCACCCCAGCGCAAGAAAATACCATCTATGCCGGAGACCTCACCGCCAAAGGCACCGTTAGCGTACGCGATGCTGATGGAGATAAATACAGCTTTGAACTACAAGACGCACAGGGCAACCCCATAGAGCCAAGTACTGCCAGTGCCAGCAAGTGGACATATCTCGTAGGTGAAGATTTTGGCAATAGCAATTTGGTTGTTACTAAAACACCCTCAGGCTATAGTTATACTTTCACTTTAGACAAAAATGCTGCAGGTGTAAAAGCCCTTAACGAAGGTGACCAGCATATCTCTACTTATAAACTTCTCATCATAGATGCCGTAGGCAATGTGGGTAAAGAAGTTGACTTTGACTTCACCATTAAAGGCACCAATGATGCCCCAGCCATAAATATAACCCATGAGACAGATGTAAGCGTTTCCCTCATGGGTGAAAATGCAGTAGGCGTTACAGCAGATACCACCGCCACTTCACGCATTGAAATTTTTGATATTGACGAGGGTTCCAGCCATACATTTAGCATAGTCCATGACAAAACAACTTCTGGTGCAAGCAATAATGGCACTACCATTTCTCAAGGTAAATACGGTACCTTAACCATCACCAAGGAAGAAGACGGAACATCGTCTATGGTGTATGAGCTGCAAAGTGAACTCCTTGTGGCGCCTGACCCTGCTGATTATGCTGATGGCGAAAACGATCCAGCATATCTGGCTGCACAAAGATATTACCAAATAAACGAAGAAGCCGCCCTTGCCCGCTATAATGCCGCTCAAGGCCTTACAGACAAGTCCGTCACGGAAAGCTTCACCATTATAGCCACCGATGAAAATGGCGCAACCAAAAGCCAAACCGTCAGCTATAAGGTGTACGGCGAAAATAACTCTGCACCGGAAGTTAGCGGCATTACCTATGGCAGCACTAAAACCACAGATGCTGACCTCAAAGCCGCAGGGTATAATGACCAAGTGGCAAGTGAGGTGGTAAAAGCCTACGCTGGCGATTTAAAAGCATCAGGTACCATCAAATCCGCCAAGGATGGTGATGATGATATTCCTGTATTTAGGGTTCAAGAACCGGACATAAGGATAAACGACTATATGAGCATTACCATTATCGGTGATCCTGTCATTTCCGGCAATAAAATTACCTATGAAATCGGACATATTGATGCAGGGGAAGGGGACATCATTGGCACCCTTGTACTCAGCAAATCCTCTGCCACAGCCACCTCTGCCAGCTATACCTTCACCGTCAACAAAGAAAGTGAGTATATTAAGTCCTTAACTTCTGACGACAACTTTAAACTTGATATCCCCATTGTGGCTATAGATAATCGCGGCGGCGAAAGTGCCCCTCAACATATTGAGCTCAGCATTCAAGGCTCCAACGATGCCCATGCAGTGAGTGTGACGGGTGTTCAAGAAATCACTATCGATGCCAATGCCAGCGCCATGCAAGAAGAACCTCTTGAACCTTTTGGAATCATTGAAGGCTCCATCACCATTACCGACCCAGATTGGGAAAATGGTACAGAAGCAGTTATAGCCGATTATGATTTCTCCATTGCCTACGGAAAAACGCAAGGCAAAGTCGATCCTGATTTTGGAGAAGAAAGTGTATTCGTCGTGTCCGGTAAATACGGCAACTATATCTTTGATACCAGCGACGGCTCGTGGGCCTATGCCGCGGGCATGACCTCTGCCCAAAAATTGGCGGCCTCCCAATTAGAAGAAGGTGAGACGCAGAAAGATATCTTTACTGTAACCACCACCGGCCCCGATGGCATTAAGACTATCACAAGTGTTGAGATGCTGGTCACAGGTTCCAATGATGCCCCCGTGGTCAGCGGCCTAGAAAATGGTATTATTAACGTGAAAGACGCCCTCATCATGTCTGGCGTTGGGCGCAATGCCTCCGGCCTTGATGTGCATGATGCCGCTGTTTCTGCGAACACCGCCTACAAGGGTGACTTTGTGGCCAAAGGCTCTGTGGCTGTGAAGGATTTTGACGGCGATACGCTGACCTACAGCATGGAAGGAATAGAAGCCATACGCGTTTCCTCCACCACCAATAGATTTGAAACAGAATATGGCGACATCACCATAACCAAGACCAACAGCGGCTTTAACTACAGCCTTACCCTTACCCCTGATGCATCTTTACATGAACTCAAGCATGGCGAAACCGCAAACCTTTCCCTGACTGTCACTGCAGATGACGGTCAAGGTAATATGGTAGAAGTTCCCCTACAGTTCACCGTCACCGGCACCAATGATATCCCTATCATCATCTCTAATGATGTAGAGGGAATCATTGACCTTGGCTATGTACAGGCCGATGTTGCAAACAGCAATGTTATTGAACATGCCTTTAGCTATAGTGATGCAGATAATGGTGATGCCGCCATGCAAATGAGCATTACCTTAAATGGAACGACGAAACGCTTTGCAAATATAGAAGAGCTTACCGAGGAAACGCTTCTCATAGAAGGCACCTATGGCAATGTGTACTATGATGTAGACAATGAAAGCTTCGTCTATAAATCCGGCGAAAGCGATGCCCAAAAGCTGGCCTTGCAAAATATTGGTGCCAATAAAGTGGTGCAAGATAACTTTAGCATCACCTTGCAAGATGAAAATGGCGGACAAACAACGAAAGTTTTTGAAAATAAACTCATTGGCAGCGACATCCCCTTGGGCGAAACAAGGCTTGAACTTACTGTTAATTCCACCAATACCACCATCATTGGTGATGGCGTTGGGCGTGATGCCAAGGGCAATGACATTACCGTAAGTGCCAACCCTAACGCCGACAATACCCAATACGGCGGCGACTTTACCGCCAGCGGCACCATTACCGTGCCTGCGGACTTTAGAGCTGAAGATTTAATGCTTGAGAACATGAAAGGTACTGTGGTGGGTAATACTACAATCTTTACTCTTGAAGATATTGGCACCTTTGTCTTCACTAAAACCAATACAGGCTATAACTACGTCTTTACCGCTGATAAGGAGACATTACGTGACCTAACTCATGGTGAGGAAATAAACATCGGTGAACTTTTGCCCTTCACCTTGGGTGATACCTATGCAAAAATCCACATTCCCCTCACCTTCATTGGCACCAACAATGCCCCTGTAGTTGCAGTGAATGCTACGGACAATGACTACACCGTATTTGAAGCCGCAGATGGTGAAAATAGTGATAGCGTCAGCGGTGTATTAGAAATCTATGACGTAGATTCAAATGATACACTTACCTATGTGCTTATTAATGGGGAAAAGGTTGCATTACCTGCCATAGATGAAAATGCCATCACTGTGAGCGGTGCATATGGTGATTTAGAGATAGCTGCCATCGAACACCGCGATGAGTACACCTACACCTACACCCTCGGCGTTACCGATGCCCAAAAAGCCGCCCTTGCAGCGCATGACAACTATGACATGCAGCATGAAAAATTCACCCTTGAGCTTATGGATAAATGGGGTGCCACCACAAGTCAAGATTTGAACTTTGACATTCTACGTGACGGTGCGCCAACCCTTGATATGGCAAGTGCCCTCACCGCTACGCAAGATTCTGACTTGTACGATGACGAACATACAGACGAAACGCTGAATACCGATAGTGCCGAAGGTTCCTTCACCGTTGCCAATGCGAATAGTGACACCCGTATAGAAATCACCGGTGAAAATGGTATTACCTATGATGTATTAGCGCTTGACCAAGACGGCTTGTTAAGCTCTTTATCCATAGATGGTAAATACGGCACCTTTACTGAGTTTGCCTTTAATCAAGACACTGGTAAAGTTTTCTACACCTACACCCAATTTGTGGATGCACCGCATACCACTAAGGGGCAAGACCTTGTGGATTCCCTTGATGTGCGTGTGCTTGGTGAGAAAGGGCAAGTATTTGCTACTGGTAGTATCACCAATACTATTGAAAACTTACAATCCTTTGAAGGCGAAGATTTTTCTTTATCTCAAATTTTCAATACTGCCTTAGACTTTACCTCCGCCGATGCTGATTCCTTAGTATTACCAAGTGTGGGCGCAAATAATAAATCCTCCGCCGGAGATATTACCGCCACAGGTAAGCTCACAGGTACGGCCTTTGACGAGGAATACAATAAAATCTACGACTCCAATCTTACAGAAATACCCACAAAGATACATTTTGACTTGTACGATGCCGATGGTGAAAAGATACATGCAGAAACCCACGGCATATACACCAAGTTCTTCTCAGATATGGGTATTGTAACCTTGAAGCAAACCGCCACGGGTATGGATTATTCCTTCACCTTAAACCCAGAGTATGAAGGCTTTAAGGACTTGCCCCTTGGCTTTACCACGTCCTTCCCCTTCACCTTGGTGGCTACGCAAGAAATAATTTATGAAGATAGCGAACCCACCTTTAAGGAGCTGGGCCGTGAAGACCTTGGCATTGAAGTTACAGGCGGTAATGATGCCCCAGAGATTAACCTCGTAACCTTCCCAGGTGCAGGAGCGCTCATTACCGGTTTCACTTGGGTCGATGCCGATAGTAATGATTCCCATACCGTAGAAGCCATTTACAACAAAAAAACCTATGATGTGGTAGACAGCGATAGTTCTGACACATCCAACTTGATTATGGGTAAATACGGTGTCATAGGTATTGAGCTTGATGGTCATACTCATGGCGACTACAGCTACCTTGAAGCCACCGACGAAAATGAAACAATGTTACAACAACGTTGGCCTGATTTTGCCTTCACCGATGCCCAAAAGGCCGCCTATGCTGCCTTGGGTGAATATGTTACAGATACAGAAATAGTGCAGCTTAAAGTAACCGATGAGCACGGCGCCTTTACGCAAAAATCCTTAGAAATTACCGTTACTGGCGTGGATGATCCCCTTGTCCTTACTGGTGTTACAGAAAAAGAGCATACTCTCAACGAGCCCGGTGCCGCCACCAAGGCCATCAGCGGCTTCTTTACCTATACCGATGCTGACGGCGAAAAACCGTATATTTGGAGCATAGATCTGGCCGGTTCCATTAATACTGAAGGTATTCAGTGGGAGCTTTCCTCTTCTACTACCAGTGCAGCAACTTATTCTTCTGAATACGGCACCTTAACCCTCAGCAATGCCACCTTTGGGCGCATTAATTATAGCTTTAAGCTTAATGATAAAGCCCTTGAGGTGCAAAAACTAGCCGTGGGTGAAGAGCTGAACATAGGCTTCACTTTGACCACGGGTCAAGAAGAAGCCCAGCTTAACTTCATTGTCAACGGCACCAATGATGCGCCCACCATGCGCCATGAAAACTATATGGGTATGACGGTTGCGCTTAATGAAAACTCTGGGGAAACTCCTCAATATACTCCCACGTATATGCTGTCGTCCACGCAAGGCACGCTAAATATTAATGACATAGACAATGGTGACCATGTCATCATGACCATTAGCTCTGCCGGTAAGCAAAGCGTAAACCACCATGAGCCACACTATACTGAGCAGTGGGCGCATAATCCTGACGACCCACTGGGCAATGGTCATATGGAGCAAGTCAGAGACGGCAATGCCTACACCATGCACGGCACCTATGGTACGCTTACGGTGCAGCCCGATGGTTCCTATACCTATGCCCTGCCTGACCCTAACGGGGAGTTAACAGAGCTCCAACAAAAGCAATTGGAACTTATTGAAAAGATTGCCGATGGCAAAAGCCTCAAGGAGAGCTTTACCGTCACCGTAGAAGACGGCAATGGCGGAAAAGTCAGCCAAACGCTCACCTTTACGGTGAGCAACCCTGTTCAAGATAATGCAAGTGACCCTAACATCCCTCCATCTGACAATATGCCCCCTGTCTTTGATTGGGATGCAACGACCATGAAGGAGCCTTTTGGTCCCCCTGAATATCCGGAGTATGCATTAAACCTCAACTATATTGCTTCCGGTGTGGGGCGTGATGCAGATGGAAATACCTCTGAATCCAGCATGCCCGTAGACCCCAATATGGAGTATGAAGCAAAACCCGCCACGGGCTTTGTTGCAGTGTCTGATCCTAACGGGGATACTGTTATCCCTGCGCTTTATAACTTTTATCAATACGATATCCAAGAGGCTATCAAAAGCAGTACCAATAACGCAGGTGTTACCACTTTCACTACGGAGCTTGGTAAGGTAGTCTTCACTCCTGGTGAACGTGATGGCGTAGCAGGTTTTGAAGTATCCTTTGCACCTACCGGTAATTATGACTCTCTTGCTCAGGGAGAGACCTTGGCATTTGAGTTTCATTTTGTAGCTTTAGATGATAAACGTGTGGGTAATTCCGCCCCCTTCACGCTCACCATTGAAGGCACCAATAATGCTCCAGAGCTGACCATTAAAGCCCTCACTGACACTAAGGTCACTGCCTATACCGATGACAACAGCGTCACGTGGCAGGCAGACATCTTTGATGTGGAAAATTGGACGAAATTCATCTATAATCCAGAAAATCCAGACCCTTCTATGATGGAAAATCATCCGCCCTTTATCTATGATATACAACAAGTTGTAGCTGAAGGAGAAGAAAGTAATCCTGTTCAGTCAGAAGAAATTAAAGGTGAAACTATCATCTTTATTGATGGCAATTATGGTACATTGGTCTTTAACCCTGAAAACAATACGTTCACCTATACCTTGGACAATGCCAAGTTAGCAGAGGCCATGGCCGATGCGGAAACGAACAGTGAAACTTTAGACTTCCCTCTTAGCGAAAACTTTAACATTATAGCCAAGGATGAAAACGGTGCTACGGTAAGTAAGCCCATAGACGTAACCATCGCAGGGCTGAATACCGCGCCTGTTGTTGAGAACATCACCTATGGAAGTTCCACTACCACCAATGCAGAGCTCATTGCCGCCGGTGTGGGGCGTGATGCCAAGGGTGCCATTTATGAAGATAGCACCGTTGCCAACGAAAACAAAGCCTATGCCGGAGACCTGAGAGCCACAGGCAAAATTGAAGTCAGTGATGCCGATAAGGACAGCTATGTGCCAGTTATAAGCAGTGGTAATGAAAACATTACAGTATCTGAAGCTGTTGTAAAAGGCAGCACTTACACCTTTACCCTTAGTGAGACAATATCTGGTGAACCGCTGGGCACTTTAGTTCTTACCAAGAGCGGCACAGATTTCAATTATACTTTCACTTTAAGCAAGACTTCAATGTACATTAAGGGCCTTGACGAAGGTCAAGTAGTCAACCTTAATCTTGGCGTACAAATGGTGGACAAGCATGGTAGTATAAGTTCACTGCTTACACAAAATGATAATAGTTTGCCCGGACTCACCCCTAGCTTAAACTTCACCATTATTGGCAGCAATGACGGGCCATCGCTTGTCATGAATCATGATATGGACTTAAATGTATCCTTGCGTGAGGAGAGTGTCGAAGGTATTGTTAGTGATGCTCGTGTGTTTACCAATCTTGACATTTTTGATTATGACAAAAACGATACACATACTTTTAGTGCCACTTTCGTTAATGGAAAAAAACTAGTAACGGCAACAGAAGACACAGATCCAAACTCAGAAACCTATGGTGTAACCATCATAGAAGGTAAATACGGCACTCTTACCATTGAAAGCTCCAATGCAACCCACGACCGGCCGATCATGACCTACACCTTGGCTACGGAAGGCAGTCAATATGAAGCCGCTCTTGCTTTAAAAGACGGTTCCACCAAGGAAACCTTCACCATCACCGTTACCGATGCCAGCGGAGCCACCAAGTCCCAAAGCATTACCTATACGGTACGCGGTGAAAATAACTTTGCGCCTGTCATCAGCGATATTGTGGAAAGCAATACCACTCTCTTTGACGATGGCTTTGGGCGTGAAGCCAACGGCACTGATTCCGCCACTTGGAATAAAGCCTACAAGGGCGACCTTACGGCCAGCGGCACCATTAAAGCCTCTGATGGTGATAAGGATGTGTTAAGCTTTAGCATGAAGGCAGACGGCTTCAGTTTAAATGAAGACAGAAGCACCGCCACCACCAAGTACTATGACAGTGACTACGGCACCCTTGCCATAACCAGTAAGGGCACCTACACCTTCACCATGAAAGAGGACAATGCAGCCATCAATGCCCTTGCTCATGGCGAAACCATGACACTTGGCGTAAACATTTTTGCCCATGATGGCCGCGGCGGCACCAGTGAGCCGCATGAGCTCACCTTCACCATTGAAGGCACCGACGATGGCCCAAGCTTTAATTTTGCACCAGACCCTGATAGTACGGAAGTAGCGGAAGCTGAGTTTGAGGTTAAAGAAGGTGATGTTACGGCCACAGGCGTAGTTGTCATGCATGATGTGGATGACAAAACCTTTGATAACAGCAGTTATGACTATAAGCTTAGTCAAGGTAAGGTTGTGGGTACTGAAGATGGTGACATTATTACCCTTGAAGGGAAGTATGGCATTTTAATCTTTAATACTTCTAACAATGAATACAAATATGAGTTGGATCCTAGCAACCCAGACTATAGGAAACTTAGCGAAGGTACAGAACTTTTTGAAAGCTTTGTGCTCACCGCTACGGACCCCAAGGGCATTAGTGGCACACAAGAGTTGAAGTTTACCATTAATGGTTCCAACTCAAGCCCCACGGTGCAAATAAATGCTACAACGCCTGACAGCATGTTCTATGACCCGCATGCCCTGTATAAAGGTAACATTGTCATAGATGACTCTGACCTTGATGGCGATACTTTGAAAGAGCTTACGCTCCATATTGGCGGGCAGAAAATTGATACCACAAAAAATGGTACCACAAGCATTGTCATGGAAGGTTCCTCCACAGAAGTGACCATGGAAGATGGCGTAACCTACACCATTCCCGGAGATCCCATAGGCACATTGTCTGTCACCATCAATGGTAACAATTGTTCCTATGTCTTTAGACCCTATGGAAATTATACCGGTGCGCACAAACTTGAAATACCTGTTGAGGTATTTGATAAGCATGATGCAAGTACTACACAGGATATTATAGTTGACATTAAGTCTCTTGCACTCAGCATGACAGAAGATGCTGCCACTGCCATTGAAGGCGGACAGGCCATTGTGGGTACTTTTGCTGACATGGGTGCCTACGCAGATGCAGACTGGGCAGATGTGGATATCTATATAACTCCAAATACTCTATATGGCCCTGTATCTTCTAACGGTGGATGGCTAGAAGTATGGCCTTTACCAGCTGATGTAAATGGCATGGGTAAGCCTGACCAATACTATGAGTCAGATTTTGGCACCATTGCCTTCTACCATAAGACAGGACAATATGTGTTTAATCCTGCGCCAGATAGTATCCATATGAATACAGAGCTGTCCTTTACCCTAAACTTCTCTGGCTCTCATGCGCAAATGTTTACGCCAAATAGTGCCCCCTACTTTACCATCAATCTGACCAATACTCATGCGCCTGAGTTGGATATTAATGAAGACCAAGCAGAAACAGCTGTAACGGTAGAATTTAACGATGCTGCTACTTTAAGTAGTGTTAGTGAAGATATCTTGTATAGTAATGAAGTAACTCTTCGTGATGCTGATACAGATGACATGCTCACGCAGTCCATCATCTATGATGGCGAAGTGTATGAACCTAACGAACATGGTGTCATCATGGTTGAGGGTGAGTATGGAAGATTATTCTACGATACCAATAATGGTAGCTATAATTACACGCTTAAAACTGTTAATGATTCCTTTGTGCTTGACCCTGCGGTGCGTGAAATGCTTGCCCTTAAGGAAGGCCAAAGCTTGGAAGAAGTCTTCACCTTCTCGGTGGTAGATAAATACAATGCACGTGTGGAGGAAAACTTCACCGCCATCATTAATGGTACGGATCAAAACCCAGAGTTTGTTATACTTAGCGGCAGTAAGGACGAAGGCGTGTATGGCACAGCCATCACCGGTACCTTTAACCTGCAGGACTTGGAAAACAATGCCAATGTTATAAATGAGTATACGCTTAAAGTTGCTGGTCAAGATATTACCTTAGCTAACAATAAAAGTATAAATATACTCGTTGATGCTGATGGTAATGCTCTTGCGTCCGGTGCCAGTGGAGCCGTAGGCACCCTCACCATAACCAGAAGCGGCAATAACTATAAGTACAGCTTCAAGGGCGATGCTGACAGCGACGCACAACTTGAAGATATACACAATATTAGCATTGAAGCTTATGCTAAGGGTGCCGAAGAAGGTGCTAACCCCATTGCCAGCAAAGTCATAGACTTTGATGTTACGCAAAAGCAGCTTAGCATCAGCGGCTCTGTGGCAAAGACTGTTAAGGAAAGCTCTACAGCTGTTCTCAATGGCACCATTGCCGATGGTAGAATTACCGCAGGCAAGTTAAGTACTGATGCTGTTACCTTATCTGTGGCATTGTATGCCAATGGTAAGATGGTGGCAGGTGATAGTGACTTCTGGAGTAAGGTGGATATGACTGCGGAAGGCTATGAGCAACCTGATGGTTTTGCTGTAAACAATGCGAATATTGTCACCCTCTTCCAGTCTAATGCTGGCGACGTAGCCTTCTATGACACAGGCTATTATCGCTTCATTCCCTCTGGTGAGCATAGTGTGGATGAAAATACCTCCTTTGATTTCTTCTTTGAAGACTTCGGGGTAACTGGTGCAGACGCTGGCAATTACAGCTATGATACACCGAAGTTCACACTTACCATTGTTGATGATATGGAAGCAGTTTCACGGCCCCCTGCTCCTCCAGCTCCTGTAAGCTTAAGCGCGGAAGAGGCTTTTGTGGCTGAGTATGAGGCTGAAGAATTCATCATCACTGACTTTACAAGCTTGTACACCGAAGAAGTGCAAGGCGGCAGTGGTAATGACCTTGTAAGTATTGACGTAAGTCTTGAAGGGCTTAAGGTTGAAGATGTGCTTGGCATTGACGGCGGCGAAGGCATGGATGTATTGCTCTCCGGCGTGGATAACCTTGAAACGGTGAAAGATCTCATGGAAGCAGGAAAAATCACCGATATGGAAATTATCATTGCGGGCGAAGCCCATGGCAGCGATGCTGACACAGTGCGTGAAGAACTTGGCATTGTGGATGATGATAATGACGGCATACTTGACCTTGAAAACCATGGTTGGAGCAAAACTGAAAGCACCAACGCACCTCAGGGCTATGCAGAATACAAAAATGAGGATGACTCCATGACCATCCTTGTGCAGCAAACCTTGCTTGGTAACTCCCAAGCCTAGATAACACCATAACAAAGCCCCTCGTACGTGCATTTTAGGTGCCTTACGAGGGGCGTTTTATATGCAAGGGTAAATTCACATTTTCACAAAAATACAACTCGAAACAATTGTGCAGACCCCTTAGTTGACAGAAAATTTTTTCGCCTCCGCGCATAAAAGTAATGATTTTTTCATTGCGTATTTCTACAAAAATACATACACTTACCACACCTCGCTTAACTTTATACCTTAGGGAGTACTTATGGGACTTTTAGATTCTTTACTAGGTAATGCAGGTGAAATGGACATGGGAGCTTTAGAGGCTGAAGTGGCAAACCTTCTTGCAGAAGGTGAAACCGTACATAAAGGCTTCAAACTTATGCGCGACTTTTTCATTTTTACCAATAAGCGTATGCTTATGGTAGATAAGCAAGGTATTTCTGGAAAAAAAGTGTGCTACCACTCTATTCCTTACAAAAGCGTTACGCAATTTAGCTTAGAAACAGGCGGCACCTTTGATATGGATGCTGAGCTCAAAATTTGGGTTTCCGGCGCACAAATGCCCATTGAACAAAAAATCGCCAAAGGCTGCGATATTTTAGGTTTACAACGTGAACTCTCTAATCACGTTTTAAATTAACAAACCCGCTGCTTAAAAACGTGTTTTCACTGGTTTTTAAGCAAGACACGCGCACTCTAACTACCCCTTTCGGGGACGCCGTAAACAAGTGACGGCTTATTTTGCGTGGCGGTAAGCCATGCCAAAGGCATGTCTTATGTAATCAACATCTGAAAAAAGTATTTCATATGTCTAAATTTTGCCAGAAAACGTATTCCATACGTTTATTTCTGGCAAAATTTATTAAACTTTTTTTAAATTATAACTTCTTTTTTTATTGATAGTTATGTACTTTTTCCATGTCGACTAACAAAGCCCTCTCCCAAAGCAATTTGATAAAGAGCTTGGCCGCTGACATGTTACTCTAGTCACTGCCAAGTTCTTTACTTCATTCTTTCTCCACATGTTTCAAATCTGGGCACCATAAAGGATATAAGCAAAACTTATATACATATAAATTCACTTTTTCTTAGTATATATCCATAGCAAAACCCAAAAATTTGGCACTGCCAAAAAACTGGGCGCCAAGATTTGCACATATTTTCCAAAAATGTACTTGTCGGCATTGAAAACTATCTTAATACATAATTTACAGAGAAAATAGCGTGAAAAATGCTACCTATATTCTATTGCTTTTGCTTACTTTCTGGAACATATTTTGCTTCACACAAAAAGATGCACTTTGTATGTTTATGCTTAGGCATATAAAAACACTTTTTACATGTTGATCTGTAAAAAAAATGTCTTCACAAGGCTCATTGCAAGGTCACATGAAACACTGTTTACATGCTACTCCAGCATGTACTAGGGGGGAACATGGTATATTCACGCTTTTTTAAACAGCATAAAAGCCGCGCTTTAAGTAAGGGCACTGTGACTTTATGTCTTTTTCTGTACACCTTGTTTATGGCTCTGCCTTATGCCATGGCAGCAACAGCCTACATCAAACCTGTCATTACCAATCGACCTCTTTGGAGCGACAGTGCTTTTTATCTCAATTTTGAAATTGATGAGGAGCTTTGTCGTAAAGCTTATGGCAAAAAATGGAAGAAAGAGTGCGAAGTTACTCTTGGTGAATCGAATAAATATATTTCTGATTCCTCTATAGTGGCTCCAAACTGGCCTGAGGGGAGATGGTCTTGGTATGATGAAGATTCTTTGCGCTTTCAGCCTTCGGAATCATGGAAAAGTGACACCACATACAATATTGACATCTCACGCCTTCCCCTTCCATCGCGTGTAGAATTAAGTGCCAAGGCTTTAAGTTTTCAAAGTATTCCACGTAGCGCACAAATGTTCTCTCCTGACATGTGGATTGACCCATCCCCTAAGGCAGAGCATGCCGTTTCTTTTTCCATGCGCTTTACTGAAAGCTTAAGTGCGGCAACACGTGCTCAATTAGAAAATTCTGCCAACCCCACAGCATATAGTGACTCTGGTCTTACCTTGTCTAAGGGAAAATGGATTTGGCTCAATGATAATACACGCGCTGTGGTGACTGCACGTATTTTGAACATGCCCAAGGGAAGAACCACAGCCACACTTATTCTCCCTAGTATACGCCCCCTCTGGGAAGAAGATGATGCATGGCATTTCCCAGACAGAGACGCAGTGCAGCAACTCGTTGTACCGGGAACAGACAGCATCTTTACTTTAAAAGAAGTAGAAATGGAGACGGTACAAAATAAAGCCTTACAAATGGAACAGCATATAGTTTTCCGCTTTTCTCAGCGTGTAAACCCTGAAGAATTCCTCAAAGCCCTCACAGTGGTAGAGCTTCCTCTACAACGCTCTGAAGAAAATATTATCGACAGCAATTGGACTCAAGGCAATATTAGTCCCGAAAATCTCAAAAAAGCGCGTCCTGTTTTGGTGCAAATGGCTAGTTTGCCCGATGAAAGAGCAGACTTTTTACGTTATCGTATCAATGCCACTCCAGGCCACTACATCTTATGGAGTGTGGCTGCTGGCTTTGGCCCCACCAATGCCCAAGGCATACACACCCCCCTTGAGCGTAAGGCTGAAGGTGTAGAGTATGTTTCCACCGGTGAACCACGTCTTGAGCTTTTACAAGCCGGTAACGTGCTGTTACAACAAAGCGATATTGCTCTTATGAGTGAACATGTGGACAGCATTCGTTGGTCTGCGTACCGCT
Source organism: uncultured Desulfovibrionaceae bacterium (assembly GCA_964371225.1). Taxonomy (GTDB): domain Bacteria; phylum Desulfobacterota; class Desulfovibrionia; order Desulfovibrionales; family Desulfovibrionaceae; genus CAYJAD01. The sequence continues at coordinate 6,888 of CAYJNA010000034.1, read as the reverse complement.
TTTTAGACAGTTCTTTAGCCCTACCCTTCATTGACTCTTTAGACGATAGCCTCCCCTCGAAAATACTTAATACCCATACCACAGCCGTACATGGGGAGTTTCATATCAGCAATGCCACTGCTGACGCCAAAAATGATGGTTTCACGCATAAGCCCACCTATAGTATTTTAAAAGCTAAGGATATTTTTGGCACCAGTAAAAAAGAAGCAAAACCCGGCGTTGTATACTTAGTTCTTGAAGGTATACAAGATGGCAGACCCGTTGCCATAGCTAAACGCATACTTATGTATTCTAACATGGGGCTTGTGGTAAAAAATCAAGCTGATGACAGCATGCATGCCTATATAAGCACCTTAAACGATGCCAAGGCTCTCAGTGGTGTACGCGTTCAAGTGCTTGGCAACAATGGTTTACCCGTGGCCGAATCTTCCACCAATAGTGAAGGTAAGGCAACTTTCCCCAGCTTAGCACATCTTAAAAACGAAAAAAGACCCGTGGCTGTGGTGGCTCGCCACTCATCTTGGGGCGATGAAGACATGATTTGGATGTCTTTGACAGACTACGAACGTCGTGTAAATACGTCTCGTTTTGCGGATATGGAAGGCTCACAAAGCAGTACCAATAGCCTTAACGCTTTCGTGTTTTCTGAGCGCGGTCTTTTCAGACCGGGGGAAGATATGCACTTTGGCGTGCTCCTACGTGCCAATAATTGGTCTTTGCTTCCTAGCACCATGCCCTTGGTGGCCACGCTGGATGATGAATCCGGACGCACCGTCTTACAACAATCCTTCACAGCTGGAGACAGCATACACAGCATTTCATGGCCCATTCCTGAAAGCGCCATGACAGGAAATTATAAACTTACCATCTCAACACCTGCTGATGCCGGCGATGACGACGGTATAGGATTGGTTCTTGGCTTTAAGGAAGTGCGCGTTGCCACTTTCTTACCAGACACCCTACGCATTAAAACGGAAATTTTAAATACCGATGGCACAGACAGCACCCCCTCCCGTTTCACAAAGGGCTGGCTTGTAACCTCACCACAAGAAAAAGGTTCCTCTTTACGTGTGCATTTAAGCACCCTCTTTGGTCAAGTGGCTACAGGACGCCGTGTTGAAACAAATATGCGTTTAAGCAGAGCACGTTTGTCTTTCCCAGGCTATGAAGCCTTTACCTTCCAAGACGTTTCGCCCTTCTTTACCGATAGCAGTGATTCCATTGAACGCACCTTAGCAGAAGCCATCACCAATGCCCAAGGGCAAGCCACACTTCCCTTAGATTTTAGCCAATGGCGCTTTGGCACCTTACAATGCTTACTTACCACCGAAGGCTATGAGCCCGGCGGCGGTCGTTCTGTGTCTCAGTACGACAGCTTCTTACTCTCTCCCTTGCCCTACATGTTAGGTTATAAAACAGGACAAGGGTTAGATAATAAAAACTTTATTATTAAAGATAGCGCCTCACAGCTTGATTTCCAAATGGTGGACTCAAAGCTTAAGCCCATTAATCCGGCAAACCTTACCTTTGTCATTGCGCGCAGACAAATGGTCACCTCTCTTGTGACTGATAGCGATGGCGAATATACGTACACACAAACACCTTTAGACACCGTTTTTACTCAAAATGAGCAAAAATTGAACGACAAAGGTCACTTACAATGGAATATCCCCACCCAAGAAGTGGGGGAATATTTACTCACCGTTAAAGTGGGCAAAGCCACAGGGCAAAACCCCAGTGTGGGCACACCTTTAGCAGAAGGCACCGTCCTTGCTAACATTACTTTTAGTGTGGTAGGCAATGACGATTTACGCCCTGCATTGGAACGCGCCAGTAATCTTCCCGAAGCAAAGCTCTTGGTCAAAGCAGATAAAAAAGAGTACAATGGCGGAGACACTGCTAAACTCATGATTAACACCCCTTATGACGGTGTGGCGCTTATCACTCTTGAAAGAGATAGCGTTGTAGCGCACAAATGGGTAAAATTACATACTGGCAGTAATTTACAAGACTTTGCCATTCCTAAAAGCTTCACCGGTCGCGGCTATGTGCAAGTACTCATGGCACGCGCACCTCAATCGGAGCATATCTTCTTGCAACCGCAAAGCGTAGCCATGGTTCCCATCAATGTGAACACTGCCCAGCGCACTGTGGACATTAACCTCATCGCCGCAGAGAAATCTTTGCCAGGCACACCTTTGAAATGGCGCATTGAAAACAACCATGGCAAAGCCACCAAGGCCATACTTTTTGCTGTGGATGAAGGTATTTTACAATTATCCAAATTCAAAACACCTGACCCCTTACAATATCTCTTGTTAGATCGCGCTCTTGAAGTGAGCACAGCACAGCTCTTTGACCGCATTATGCCTGAACATGAGCACATCATGCGCCGCCTTTCTGCCTTTGGTGGTGACGGCGGAGAAAACGATATGTTTGCAGGTTTATTGGGCACCTTCCAAAATCCCTTTAAGCGTACCTTAGAGCCCCCTGTGGTTTGGTGGAGCGGCGTCATTGACGTGCCTGCAGCCGGCTTAGAGGGTGAATTACCTATTCCTAGTTATTATAATGGTAAAGTACGTCTTATGGCCATATTGCATAATGCTGAGGCCGTAGGCAGTGCCGAAGCTGGTGTTATTATTCAAGGTGAACAAGTACTGACGCCACAACTACCCACCATGGCAGCCCTTGGTGACTCTTTTGAAGCCGGCCTTGGCATCATGAATACCACCGACGAAGCCGTAACCTTAGAAGTGGCCATGGAGCTTGACAGCCAAAGTACTACACAAGACATACGCTTTGCTGCTTTACCACAAAGCATTAAATTAGGCCCCAAGGATGAAAAATTCCTGCCCTTTAGAGTTGTTGTGGGGCAAGTACCGGGTAATGCTGTACTGCGCTTTACCACAAGCACAAGCGATGGAAAAAAGACAGAACGCACCACGTCCTTCAGTGTGCGCCCTGCAGTTTTACCACGCTACAGTCAGCAAACCATGTTATTAAAGCAACCTGCTGTGCTTCAGTCCCAGCGTTCCTTACTACCTTATGATGCACAAACATCTCTTACAGTATCGGCTACGCCTTTACCTCTTTTGCGCAGTAGCTTAAATTATTTAGAAAATTACCCTTACGATTGTGTGGAACAAACACTAAGTAAGGCTTTCCCCTTGGTAAGCATGCACGGCACGCCTTTGGCCACCTTGCTGGAAAAAAACCGTTTATTACCCAGCACAGAGAAAAAGCAAAAAACGTTAAAAGATGCGTATAACGCCCTGTTATCTTCCTTTAATAGTTACTGGGGTGTAAGCCTTTGGACAGATGCCTCCGACTTTGATCTTTTCCTCACGGCTTATGCTGCAGATTACATTCTTGCCTTACGTGATGCACAGCTTCCTGTGCCTCCAGGGCTTGTACCTGCCATCTTCACCACCTTGGAAAGTGAAATAAACTCCAGACCGTCCAATGTACATGAACTACGTGCCATGGCCTATGCCACATGGGTATTGGCCAGAGCCGGCTATGTGGTAAGTAAGCCCTTGGAGCTTTGCGAGTCCTTTATTAAAGACTATGACCTCCATGATAGCGATGTTTTCCATACCCTCATGGCCGGTGCCTATGCAGCCTTGTATATGCAACCTGAGGCGGAAGAACATTTGGCTAAGGTACGTGGAACAGCACCACAAACATGGACAGATCCTTCCTATATGTTTGACCTCTTGGCACAATACGGTTTGCATTTGCAAGTACTGGCAAAGCATTTCCCGCAAGAATTCCAAGAAGCTGTACCGCATATGCAAGGCCTTTTCTTAGAAGGGCTTAATAAACCGCATGCCACCTTGGGTGCTTCCATGGCGGCCTTGGGTCTTGCCAGCATCATTCATGCTACCCCCAACAATGCCCAAGATGCTCCCAGCATACAAATGCATTGCCGTGGCTATGAAGCAAATCATACACCTGCCACAGCACCAGTACCGCACATTCTTTCCGGCATTTCCTTATTGGAAGCGCCCATGTGTACAAACTTTGAAATTAGTTTACCGCAAAACACCCAAGCTTTTGCACAAATTGAAAATTATGGCTATGACAGCACTTTACCCAAAGAAAGTTTGTCACAAAACTTAAAAGTAGAAAAAACTATTAGCTTTGCCAATGGCGACGAGTTCACAGGCACTGTGGTTCAAGGGGATGTATTACGTGTAGACGTCACCACCACCGTTCTTAGTGATGATGAAATCTATGTGGCCATGGTAGATTTGTTACCCGGTGGCTTTGAGCTTGTACTTGAACACCCTGATGATACCAGAGCCAATGAAAGTGATGTCTTAAACAGAGAGGAAGACAGAGTCGTTGCTTTCTTCTCAACCAACAATGACTCTTATACAGTTACCTATCATATATTGGCCACACATAAAGGCCAATTTACCCTACCTGCTTCCCATGCAGAAGGCATATTTGATAGAAGCTTACAGGCGCATACAGCTAGCAGTCATGTGACTGTAGTGGCGTACTAAAACAATACAAAGGAATACCATGCTCCTTTCTTCATTCTCAGTTTTGCGAGCCACCAAGCTTTATGCATGGTTACTTGGTGGCTTGCTTCTCTGCTTGGTGGCCATGGCTTCGCTAGCTCTTTATGTGGTTTGCGTAGCCCCGCCGCCTTTATGGCAAGGGCTCACCTTCTCGTCCATGATTTTGGATAAAGAAGGTGAGCTCATGCGCATGGGGCTCACCCGTGATGATAAATTCCGCCAACATGTCAAACTTGAACAAGTTCCTGACCATGTGCAAAAAGCCGTACTTCTTTATGAAGATCAATACTTTTTTTCCCACCCCGGCGTAAATCCTTTCTCCATTTTGCGTGCTGCCATAAGCACCTTTACAGGAGAAAGACGTATGGGCGCCTCCACCATTGCCATGCAGGTGGCGCGTTTACGCTATAAGCTTGTTACGCGCAGTATCAGTGGCAAACTCACACAAATGCTTCGTGCCTTACAGCTCATCTGGCATTATGGTCATGATGATGTTTTGGAAGCCTATTTTTGCTTAGCGCCTTATGGTGGTAATATAGAAGGTATTGGCGCCGCAGCGCAGGTATTTTACCATCAATCGGTGGAAAGTCTTACCCATGCTCAAGCTCTAGCACTGTGCCTTGTGCCGCAAAATCCACGTAAGCGCGCCTTTAAAGCCAATGACAAAGGAAGGCTTTTGCTACACCCTTCTTTAGAAAAAGCCAGAAATGCCCTACATGCCACATGGAATACTGTTTACCCAGAAGATAAAGTTTCTGAAAAAGCACCTCCATTACGTGTGTATATGCCGCATGAAATGCCCTTCATGGCACCGCATGTGAGTATTGAATATATCTATGCTCGCAAGAACAACCCCCAACTGCCCTTAGAAGTTAACACTACCTTTGACAAAGAAAGCCAAGAAATTTTAGAAAACACCATTACACAATTCATTAAGTTTAATAAAATTTACAATATTAAAAATGCTGCTGCCATGCTCCTCCACTGGCCCAGCATGGAAGTACACGCTCTCGTGGGCTCGGCAGACTTTTACAATAAAAATATTCACGGGCAAGTGGATGGCACAAGGGCGCGACGCTCCCCCGGCTCCACCCTAAAGCCTTTCATCTATGCCCTTGCCATGGATCAAGGACTCATTCATAGCCAAAGTATGCTCATGGACGCGCCCAAAAGCTTTGCAACATACAATCCGGAAAATTTTGACAAGCAATTCCAAGGCCCCCTTGCAGCACACGAGGCTTTACGTTTAAGCCGCAACGTGCCCGCCATTAGCCTTGCGGCGCGCTTAGATCCTACACTCTTTGATATTTTACAAAGAGCTCAAGTGGGGCTTCCAAAGGATGCTGACCATTATGGTTTAAGCCTTGTGCTAGGAGGGGCAGAAGTGCGCATGCGTGATCTCGTAAGCTTATACGCCATGCTTGCCAATAAAGGTGTATGGCAACCTCTGCGCTTTACGCAAGAAAGTAATAATACCCAAGCGCAGTCTTTCCTTTCGCCCGAAGCAGCCTTGGCCACTTTGTATATGATACAACACAGCAAAAAAAGCCCTGCAAAAAGTTCTAAAGACTTAGCCCTGTATTACAAAACAGGCACTTCCAATGGTTTTAGAGATGCTTGGACAGTGGGCATAGTGGGGCCTTATGTGCTGGCTGTATGGGTGGGGAATTTTGACAATAGCTCTAATCCTCTTTTGGTAGGCAATCGTATAGCCACACCGCTTTTTACGCATTTGGCCACCATTCTTACTCATAAGAAAAAGCTTAAAGACCATATAGCCCACAGTCATAAAGACCATAACCTTATTCAGCTCCAAGTGTGCCGCGATACCGGTGATGTGCAAACAGAATTGTGTAAAGAAAAAACCCTTGCGTGGTTCATTCCTGGGCGTTCTCCCATTCAAAATTCCGGTGTGTATAGAAAAATTTGGGTGGATCCGCAAAGCAATTTGCGCCTTTGCGGCCCTGCCCCACATGCTAAAGAAATGATATGGGAGTTTTGGCCTTCTGAGCTTTACAAACTCTTTGCTGAAGCCAATTTGCATAAGCCCTTACCGCCGGCTTTTGCTGAGCCTTGCCTTGAAAATACCTATGGCACAGATAGCACATGGGTACAAAATAATATAAGCATTCAAAGCCCGCAAGAAAATGTCACCTATCACCTCACAGGACGCGGACAAGACACTATAGCCTTTACAGCTGTTAGCACAGCCCATGCCAAAAATGTTTTTTGGTTTGTGAATCAAGAATATGTGGGAAGCGCCGCCATCAATACGCCTTTTTTATGGCCTGCCAAAACTGGCAAACATCGCGTACGCGTGGTGGATGATTTAGGGCAAAGTCAAAGTGTGCTCATTGAC